>JBJSXS010000348.1:0-11458 GCA_046086545.1 Gemmata sp. | reverse complement strand
GCGACCGCGAGCGCGTCGTCCACTGCACCGCGTTCCGCCGCATGACCGGCAAGACGCAGGTGCTCGTCGCGTCGGTGAACGACCACCACCGCACCCGGCTCACGCACACGCTCGAGGTCACGCAACTGGCGCGCACCGTGGCGCGCCGCTTGCGCCTGAACGAAGACCTGGCGGAAGCCATCGCGCTGGCGCACGACATCGGGCACCCGCCGTTCGGGCACGCGGGCGAGGCCGCGCTCAACGCGTGTCTGAAGCCGTTCGGCGGGTTCGACCACAACCTGTTCGGGCTGCGCCGGGTGGACGAACTGGAGGAGCGGTACCCGCAGTTCCCGGGCCTGAACCTGTCGTTCGAAGTTCGGGAGGCGTTCGTCCAGCACTGCGGGCGCATCGACGCGCCGGGGTGCGCGGAGTTCAGGAGCGCCGGCGCGCCGCTCCTTGAAGCGCAGATCGCCGACGTCGTGGACTCGGTCGCGTACGACACGCACGACACCGACGACGCGCTCGGGCTGGGGCTCATCACGGTGGACGAGTTGCGCCGGGTCGAGTTCTGGGCGCGGGCCACCGAGCGGGTGAACGCGCACACGCCCGGCCTGAGCGACGGGCCGCTCCGGATTGCGGTGGTGCGCGAGTTGCTGGCGTGGCAGGTGACGGACCTGCTCGCGGAAACCGCGAACCGGCTGGCGGCCGCCAACATACGGTCGGTCGAGGACGTCCGCCGCGCGACCGGGCCGCTGGTCGGGTTCACCCCCGAGGTGCGGCGCCTCAAGGCGGGCCTGGAGCGGTTCCTGCACGAGCGGGTGTACAAGAACCACCGGGTGCTGCGGATGACGGCCAACGGGAAGCGCATCCTGGAGGCGCTGTTCGCGGAGTACGTGCGGTCGCCTGCGCTGCTGCCCGAGAAGCACCTGCGGCGGTGGACCGGGGCGGAGGCGCTGGTCGGCCCGCCGCCCCCCGGGTGGGTGACCGCCGCCCGGTCGCGGCTCGACTGCCTGGAGCGGGTGGTGGGTGATTATCTGGCCGGGATGACCGACCGGTTCGCCCAGCTCGAGTACCGCCGCCTGTTTTTGCCCTCCATCGAACTGTAGAATGTCTGCTTGAGACGAGCCGGCGCGCGGCCCGGTGCCCCAGCCCCGCGCCCCGCCCGCCTCTTCCGAGGTTCAACATGTTGCTCACGCTGTTGCGCGTCGCGTTCGTCGTCCTGGTCGTCGGGATGGCGATCTTCTCGATCAGCTTCTTCGTGGGCACCGGGGACCTGGGCGGGATGATCTTCGCGCCGGCCGGCATCCTCGCCACCGGCGCGGCGGTCCTGTTCACCGACCTGCGGGAGAAGCACAAGCACATCACCACCCTCTCGGCGCTCTACTTCGGGCTGCTGCTGGGACTGCTGCTGGGGTACCTGTTCTCGCTGATCATCGCCCCGCTCGTGCAGGACGTGTTCGGGCAGCCGCAGTTGGTCATCCTGTCCCGCGCGCTCGTCACGGTGATGTGTTGCTATGTGACGATTTCAACGCTTCTGCAGAGCAAGGACGAGTTTCGCTTCATTATCCCTTATGTCGAATTTTCCAAACAGGTAAAGGGCGGCAAGCCGCTCGTTCTGGATACCAGCGTGATCATCGATGGGCGCATCGCCGACGTGTGCGATACTCGAATGATCGACACGAAGCTGGTCGTGCCGCGGTTCGTGCTGCAGGAGCTCCAGGCGATTGCCGACAGCGCGGACAAGATGAAGCGGAACCGGGGCCGGCGCGGGCTGGACGTGCTCAAGCGGCTCCAGAGCAGCCCGCGGCTCGAGCTCCAGATGCACGACGGCAACGTGCCCGAGCTGCGGACCGGTGAGCGGATCCGGGTGGACGAGCGCCTGGTGATCCTCGCCAAGGCGCTCGGGGCCCGGGTCATCACCAACGACTTCAACCTGAACAAGATCGCCCAGTTGCAGGGCGTGGACGTCATCAACCTGAACGAGTTGGCGAACGCGCTCAAGACGGTGGCGATCCCCGGCGAGTACATGCAGGTGAAGGTGGTCAAGGCCGGGGACCAGATGGGGCAGGGCGTCGGGTACCTGGACGACGGGACGATGGTGGTGATCGAGCAGGGCCGGGCGCTGATCGGCCAGGACATCGGGATCGTGGTCACCAGCGTGCTCCAGACCCCGGCCGGGCGCATGATCTTTGGCCGGCCGGACCAGCGGGCCAGCGGGTCGCACACCCCGCTCCCGGGCGACTCGAAGGGCGGGACCGGGACGGTGACACCGCCGGTGCCGCCGGTACCGCCGGTGCCGCCGAAGGGGGGCGAACCCAGGAGTTGACCCCCGCTCGGCAAAGGACAAACGACAGAGGGCAGAAGTCAGAGAGCAAAGCGGCCCGGCCGACTGCCGCCCGCTGTGCTGTGTGCCCTCTGCCCGCTCCAACGGGGGAACTCCAATGCGCATAGTGATAATGCTCCTCGTGGCGTCGGGCGCGGCCGGGGCGGTCGGGTGGGCCGTCGGCGCGCAGCCGAACAAGCCGCTCGCCGAGCCGAACAAGGCGCCCCTCCCGCCGGGCGACAGCACCACCCCGGCCGCCCCCACCGACGTGCCCCTGGTCGAGCGGGCGCTGGCGGCCCGCAAGGAGTACGAGGCCAGCCTCAAGGCGCTCCACGAGCACTATTCGAAGACGGGCGAGAAGCAGCGGGTCATGTGGGCCGAGCGCGAGCTGATCGCCTACCACCTGATCTGGAAGCCGTCGTACAACCTCGACGTGAAGGACGTGCCCCCGCCCACGCTGGAGGCCCGGGTGAACGTGCGCGAGGCCAACGACCTGTACAAGTCGGCGATGGAGTACAAGGGCAAGGGCATCGGCGACGACTACGTCCTGAACATGCGCCGCACCGAGCTGCTGCTCCGCGAGGTGCTGGAGAAGTACCCGAACTCGGACAAGATCGGGGACGTGGCGTACCAGCTCGGCGAGCTCTACGAGAGCCGCGCGTACAAGCAGTACGACCGCGCCGCCCGCTACTACGAGCGCTCGTTCCAGTGGGTCAAGGGGTCGCGGTCCGACGCCCGGCTCCGGGCCGCGGTGCTGTACGACAAGCAGCTGAACGAGCGCAGCAAGGCCGTCGAGCTGTACCGCTCGGTGGTCGAGCACGACACCAACCCGGAGCACATCAAGCAGGCCGAGAAGCGCGTCGGCGAACTGACCGGCCGGAAGTGAGCGAGGTGCGGAGGGGCGAGAAGATCGCCCCGGCGTGTTCTCGCCCCTCCGCCCCTTCGCCCCCTTGCACTCTACAATGCCCGAATGGAACCCATCGCGCGGCTCCGCTGGCCGGTGGCGCTGTCAGTCGCCGCGGCACTCGCCACCATCGGAATGAAGGGCGGCGCGTACGCGCTGACCGGCTCGGTGGGCCTGCTCACGGACGCGCTCGAGTCCGTCGTGAACCTGCTCGCGGCGGTGACCGCGTACTTCGCGCTGTGGTACGCGTCCCGGCCCGCCGACCCGTCCCACACCTACGGGCACGAGAAGATCGAGTTCCTGTCCAGCGGCCTGGAGGGTGTGCTGATCGCGGTGACCGGGCTGGGGGCCGCCGGGTACGGGGCGCACCGGCTCCTGGCCACGGAGCCGCTCCGGGCGCTCGAACTGGGCACCGGGCTGGCGCTGGCCGCGTCCGCGGTGAACCTCGCGGTCGCGCGGGTGCTGCTGCACTACGGGCGCACGCACCGGTCCATCGTGCTGGAGGCCGACGGCCAGCACCTGATGGCCGACGTGTGGACCTCGGCCGGGGTCCTCGCGGGGTTGGCGCTGGTGTACCTGACGGGGCACACGTTCTTCGACTCGGTGCTCGCGATCGTGATGGGGGCTCACATCACCTGGACCGGACTGGGCCTCGTCCGGCGCTCGTTCGACGGCCTGATGGACCACGCGATCCCCGGGGCCGAGAGGGAGCGGGTGCGCGAACTGATTCGCGCGAACCTGCCCGCGGGCGCGACCTTCCACCTCCTGCGGACGCGCATGTCCGGCGCGCGGCGGTTCGTCGAGTTCCACCTGCTCGTGGACGGCGACCTGTCCGTGCGCGAGGGGCACCACCTGGCCACGAAGCTGGAGGCCGCGGTCACCGCCGCCATGCCGGACGTCGCCATCACCATTCACGTCGAGCCGGTGGACGAGGAGGCGTCGTGGGAGCCGGAGTACCTGCGGCGCCTGGGCGAGGAGCCGACCCCGCCCCCGGCCGCGTAGCGCGTTCCGGGGCGTAACCCGGGTTCCGAGAGCGGCCCATGACCCCCGCCGACCTGCTGTCGCAACTGAACACGTCGGCCCTGTGGGTGCCGGCCGCCGGCACCGCGGGGCTGGGCCTCGTCGCGGGCACCGTGGGCTCGTTCGCGGTCCTGCGCCGGCAGAGCCTCCAGGGCGACGCGGTGGCCCACGCCGCCCTGCCGGGGGTGGCCGCGGCGTTCCTGCTCGGGGGGCGGGCTCCGCTCGCGCTGGTGCTCGGCGGCGCCGCGGCCGGGTGGGTGGCCATGGTCGTGGTGGCGCAGGTCCACCGCCGCTCGCGGGTGCCGTTCGATTCCGCGCTCGCGGGCGTTCTGTCGGTGTTCTTCGGGCTCGGGCTGGTGCTGTTCACTTACATCCAACGGAACGTGCCCGGGGCGGGCCTGACGCCGCTGGAGCGCTACCTGTTCGGCCAGGCGGCGCTGGTGGGCGTGGCCGACCTGTGGGTGATCGGCGGGTTCGGCGCGGCGGCGCTGCTGGCCACGGCCCTGTTCTGGAAGCAGTTCAAACTCCTGAGCTTCGACCCGGCGTTCGCCGCCGGGCTGGGCGTGCCGGTGCGGGCGGTCGAGTTGCTCCTCACCACGCTGGTGGTGTTCGCGGTGGTGGTCGGGCTGAAGGCGGTGGGCGTAGTGCTGATGACGGCGCTGCTCGTCGCGCCGGCCGCGGCCGCCCGGCAGTGGACCGACCGGCTCGGGCGGCTGGTGCCGCTGGCGGGGCTGTTCGGGGCGCTGGCGGGCGTCGCCGGCACGCTGCTGAGCCACCTGCTCAGTTACCAGTTTTCGCGGGCCGGGTCGGTGCCGACCGGGCCGACGGTGGTGCTGTGCGCGACCGCGCTGGTGCTCGTGTCGCTGGTGTTCGGCACCAGCCGGGGGTGGGTGTGGGCGGCGGCGCGCGCCCGGCCGGAACCGGCGCCCGGCGCAAAAACCGGCTAGGCAACCCGGCGCGCTGCTGGTACATTCATCGCAACTTCAACTCATTTTCCCTGATGCGTCGCAGGTCGCCATGCGCCCTCTCCCCCGTGCGGTCCCGTGGGTTCTCGTGTTCGCGGCCGGGTGCTCCAGCCCGCCGCCGCCGGTCGAAGCGCCGCCGCCGACCACCTACGACGCGGTCGCGATGGCGGACCGGGCGATGGCCGACTACGACCGGAACAACAGCGGGTTCATCGAGGGCGCGGAACTCGACGCGTGCCCGGCCCTCAAAGGGTCGCTGATCGGGATCGACACGAACCGCGACGGCAAGCTGTCGAAGGACGAGCTGAAGGCCCGGTTCGAGGAGTACGGGGCGGCGAACGCCGCGATGATGGCGGCGTTCGTCACCGTAACCCTGGACGGCAAGCCGCTGGCCGGCGCGACTGTGAAGCTGGCGCCCGAGCCGTGCATGGGGCCGGCCGCGAGGGAGGTGACCGCGACGACCGGGGCCGACGGCACCGCGTCCAAGTTCACGCTCGAGGGCAAGGAGTACCAGGGGCTCCCGCTCGGACTGTACAAGGCGAAGATCACCGGGCCGGCCGGCGCCGCGCTGCCCGCGCGGTACAACACGCAGACCACGCTCGGGGGCGAAGTGTCCGGCGGGCGCGGGGCCGGCCCGCTCAAGTTCGCGCTGTCCTCCCGGTAGGACTGGGGTTTATCGCTGCCGCGGGTCGTCCCGACCCTTATTCCTGGAGTCGCTCATGTTCTCTCGCAACCGAACGCGCTCGCGCGCGTTCACGCTCATCGAACTCCTGGTGGTGATCGCCATCATCGCGATCCTGATCGGCCTGCTGTTGCCCGCCGTCCAGAAGGTGCGCGAAGCGGCGGCGCGCATGAAGTGTTCCAACAACCTGAAGCAGTTGGGCCTCGGGATGCACAACTGCCACGACACGCAGGGCTCGTTCCCGTCGGCCGGGTGGGGGTGGTACTGGACCGGCGAGGCGGACCGCGGCGGCGGCCCCGAGCAGCCGGGCGGGTGGGTGTTCAGCCTGCTGGCCTTCATCGAGCAGGGGAACCTGCGCGACATGGGGAAGGGCATGGCCCCGGGGTCGGCGGCCCAGCTGACGGCGTACACCACCCGGAACTCGACCCCGGCCCCGTTCTTCATCTGCCCGAGCCGCCGGTCGCCCAACGCGGTCACCGCGGGGAGCATATCGTACTACAACGCCAACGCGTCGGGCACGTTCGCGCGGACCGACTACGCGGTGTGCGTGTCCTCGAACAACAACGTCGAGTACTTTGCCGGGCCGGGCAACCTGGCCCAGGGGGACGACCCGAACTTCTGGGCCGGCACCGGCGCTCCCGCCACTAGCGCCACCACGTTCAACGGCATCTGCTACACCCGCAGCCAGATCAGGATCGTCGACATCACGAAGGGGACGAGCAACCAGTTGATGATCGGGGAGAAGTACCTGAACCCGGCCAACTACTCGAACGGGGCCGACCCGGGCGACAACGAGTGCGCGTACACCGGGATGAACAACGACGTGTGCCGGTGTACGGCCAGCCCGCCGATGCGGGACCAGAACGGCGTCACGGACACGTTCCGGTTCGGCAGCCAGCACCTCAGCGGGGTGAACGTCGTTATGGCCGACGGGTCCGTGCGGTCGGTATCGTACAGCATCAGCCAGGCCGTGTTCCAACCGGCCGGCGACATCCGCTCCGGGGCCGTCGTCAACCTCCAGTGACCCCGTTCAGGAGGCGCGCGTGCGGGGGCGGGAAGGCGAGCCGCGAGCGGTCGTCCCCCCGCCCCCGCACCGTTCATACCCGCTGTGAGTGCCGCACTCGAACTGTTCCTGACCACCCTCGGGCTGTCGCTGGTGCTGTCCGTGGTGGCGTGCGCATGCGCCCTGCCGGGCGCGTTCCTGGTGCTGCGCCGGGCCGCGATGACCAGCGACGCGGTCGGGCACGTCCTTCTGTTCGGCATCGTGCTGGCGTACTTCGTGGTGCGCGACCTCGATTCGCCCTGGCTCCTGTTCGGCGCCGCCGCCGCCGGCCTGCTCGCCGTCGTGCTGGTGGAGGCGCTGGAGAAGAGCGGGCGCGTCAAGGCGGACGCGGCGCTCGGCCTGGTGTTCGCAGCGCTGTTCGCGGCCGGCGTGCTGATGGTGAGCGTGAGCGTCAAGAACGTCCACCTGGACGTCGATCAGGTGCTGCTGGGCCAACCGGAGGCGGCGCGCGACCCGCGGTGGGAGGCGTTCGGCGCCGCGGTTCAGCCGGTGTGGATCCTCGGCGCCGTTCTGGCGCTGAACCTGCTGCTCGTGGTGCTGTTCTTCAAGGAACTGAAGCTCTCGACGTTCGACCCGGGGCTGGCCGAGTCGCTCGGGTTCCGGCCCGCGGCCGTCCACTACGGGCTGATGGCCGTCGTGTCCGTGACGGCGGTCGCGGCGTTCGACGCGGTCGGCCCGGTGCTGGTGGTCGGGTTCTTCGTGGTGCCGGCGGCCGCGGCGTTCCTGCTCACCGACCGGCTCGGGGCCCTGCTGGCGCTCGCCTGCGCGTTCGGCGCGGTCGCGTCGGTCGCGGGGACGATGGCGGCGGCGCACTTCAACACCACGACCGCCGGGGCCGTCGCGGTCGCCCTGGGCCTGTTGTTCGGCGCGGTGTTCCTGTTCGCGCCCGAGCGCGGGGCGCTCGCCCAGGCGCTGCAGCGCGCGCGGCGCAAGCGCCGCTTCCACGAGCTGACGCTCGCCGTTCACCTCGCGCAGCACGAGGGCACGCCCGCCGAGGCGGACGAGGCCCGCTGCGCCGGGCTGTACCTGCACCTCCGCTGGACGCCGAGGCAGGTGGCCGCCGTGGTCGCCCGCGCCGAGCGGAACGGGCTTGTCACGCGCGCGGGCGAGGTGCTGAAGCTCACGGAGGTCGGGCGCGCGCGGGCGAGAGAGGTTCTCGGATAGCCGCGTGCGCCGGCGCGCGGCCAGCCGTTTATCACGGCTTGGCGTACGGAATCGCGTCCGGCGCCTTCGGCGACTCCGCCATCGGCGCCGTCGGCGCCGATGGCCCCGCGGTCAGGAACTTGTCCACCTTCCAGGGCAGCGCGATCAGGTCTCGGTCGCCGGACACGGTTTGCGTGCCGTTGTCGAGGAACGCCACGCTTGTCACGGTCGCCGCGTGCTTGCGGAACACGGGCACCGCTTGCGTCGCGGCCGCCGTGTCCCACAGCCGCACGGTGCGGTCGGAGCTCCCGGTCAGCACCCAGCGGCCGCCGTCCTTGACCGCGACGCTGCGGACCCCGCCCTCGTGCCCCGTGAGCGTGAAGCTGGCCTTATCGTCGCCCACTTTCCACACGCGAACGACCCCCGCGTCGCTGCCGGCGGTGACCCACTTCCCGTTCGGGCTGACCGCGACCGCCGACAGCGGCGACGCGAACCTGCCGTAGCGCTTCACCTCGGAGCCGTCGGCGAGGTTCAGCAGTACGAGGGCGCTCTGGGTCGCCACCGCGACGAACCCGCCCTGCGGGTCCACCGCGAGCGCCGTGATGAGGCCGAGGTTGTCGGCACGCCAGCCCTCTTTGCCGTCGGCCGCGCGCCAGTAGACGACGTTGCCGGCGAAGTCGCCCGACACGACCCACTTCCCGGTGGGCGCGAAGCCCACGGCGCTGACGAGGCTCGTGTGATCTGCGAACTTCGATACTTCAAGGCCCGAACTGAGGTCCCACACGCGGGCCGTGCCGTCCACGCCGCCGCTCGCCGCGAACTTCGCGTCCGCCGACAGTGCGACCGCCCACACGCTCGCGGTGTGGCCGACGAGGCGCTTGAGGTCGCGCCGGCCTTCCACGTCGAAGTACCGCACGCTGCGGTCGCCTGAGGCGACGACGGCCCGGCGCCCGTCGGGGCTGAACGCCCACTGGTTCGCGGAGTCGCCGCGGGCTTCGAGCGGGTCCAACTCGCCGGTGTTGTCCTTGAGGGCCGGGCCGTTCAGGTTGGCCTGGTACAGCCCGCCGAGCTGAAGCTCGCGCGCCACGTCGCCGAACGCCTGCACCCACAGTTGCCGCGTCACGGTGCCGCCGGCGCGGAGCGCGCCCACGTGCTTCACGAGCACCTCCGACTGCCCGACGCGCGCGCGGAACTGGTCCGGCGCGAGGCCCGCCTCGCTCGCGGCGGTGGCCAGGTCCACGTCGGCCTCGTACCGCTGCGTGATGGTACTGACGGCCTCGTACCGGCTCACCCGCGCCCCCGTTTTCGCCACCGCGTCGGCGTACCGCTTGGCGTCCGCCTCCATCAACTTCAGCACCGCCTCTTTGCCCGGGTACAGCGCGCGGACCACGTCGGCCTCGTCGCGCTTGAACGCCTTCGGGTTCTTGTCCAGGTGGTCGAGCACCTGATCGGCCTTCGGGAGAACGCCGGTGACGTGGCACGACATGCACGACACGCCGGCCTCCACCGCGCGGTCGGGGCGCTTCGGGTCGCTCACGATGGCGGGCGGCCCCTTGTCGAGCCGGGCGCTCACCGCGTTCACGAGGTAGTACCCGTGCAGCCCGTTGGGCAGCGCGAAGATGGCCTCGCCGCCCGCGTGCTGGAACGGGCTGTCCGCCAGCCCGCCCGGGCCGAGCGGGAACGCGAAGATGTTCCGCCGGTCGGGGAGCAGCCCGCCGTTGATCCGGTCCACGAGGTTCGCGGGCGGCTCGTCGAAGTCGTAGGTGCGCCAGTACATGCCCTGCGCCGAGTCGTGGCGCTCCAGCACGCGGTTGAAGCGCGAGACTCCGCTGCCGTTGAACCCGGCGCGGGCGACGCGCTCCTGCCGGATGTTCTCGGAGCTATCGACGCGCAGCTGCTTTTCGAGGTCGCTGAGGTTCGCGGGCAGTTGCAGCACGTCGTAATAGAGCGGCGCGCGAGACGCGGTCGCGACGAACCAATCCGCGCGGACGACGGGCTGCTTCGCGGCCGTGCCGACCGACACCGCCCGCGCGCTCACGGAGTCGTCCAGCAGGCCGTACGGGTACTCCTGGAGGATGCGGTTCCAGACGGTCGCGTCCCACACGTACCACCGCAAATCGACGCGCAGCACGGTGCGCCGCGCGTCCACCGCGACCGGGTTGACGATCTTGGACCCCCACGACAGGCTGTTGACCAGCTTCGCGAGCGCGTTGCGATACGTCTGAAGCTCCTCGTCCGACAGGCCCGCGTTGTACAGGTGCGTGAGGGTGAAGTACCGCTGGAACCGCCGCGCCCGCCGGTCGAACGTATCCAGGTCCGCGAGGACCGCGGCGTGCACGTCCGCTTGCGTTACGGCCGCCCGCGAGGCCTCGGCCTCGCCGGCCGGGGCGCCGCCTTCGATCCACTTCTTGAGTGTGGCGACCTCGGACGCGCTCGGCCGCGGTTGCTCGTCGGGCGGCGGCATGGTGCCGTCCTCGACGCGCTTGAACAGCCGACTCCCCTTCGCATCATTCGGGACAACCTTCTTGCGCGCGACGAGCTTCGCGAGGTCGGTGACGTAGTTCACCGACCCCTCGACGCTGCCGTCCTGCCCGTGGCACCGGAGGCAGTGCGTTTTGAGCACCGCTTTGGCCTGCGCCGCAAGTTGCTTGGCGTCGTCCGCGGCCCGCGCGCTCGTGCCGGGGGCGGGGGCGAGAAGCGCGAAGGCGGCGAGGAGGGGCGTGCGCATGGAGTCATCCCGGAAGCGCGGGGCGTCACCTTATCCGACGTCTGAGGCGGTCCGACCGATTGCGCCGCGGTCGGACCGTCGCGCGGCCGGTGTGTCATCATCGCCGATACACGCGAGGCTCACAACGGAATGTGCGGCTCGAATGGCACACGTGTCGCGCCAGTTCCTGACGTAACGGCGGCCGGGCCGATAACCAGCGGCAACGCGGTTCCGAAGTCTTTTATTCGCAAGGAGAACGGTCATGGCCGATGCCGCCAGGGACAAGCTGCAAGAGGCCGGGCGCACCGCGCCCGAGACCGCCCGACGGGAGCGGTAATACGATCAGCGCGAAGCCGGAGGAGGCGACGCACCGGGTGTAGGAGAGGGCGCGCAAGGCCGACGCGGCCGCGGCCGCCAACACCGACACCGACACCGACACCGACACCGAAGAGTCCAACCGCCGCTCGTAACGACGGGCGCCTCTCCAGCGACCGCACCGGCCCACTGTAGGGGAGCCGGTTCACGTTCTTGGGCGACCTCACACCCACTCGGCGCGCACGCGGAACAGCTCGCCGGCCGAGTACTCGAGCGGGACCGCGTCGCCGTTCATCCCGAGCGGTTGCAGTTCGTTGCCCATCCCGTCGATGAGCAGTGCGCGGGCCGGGTCGCGGG
>JBJSXS010000347.1:0-19315 GCA_046086545.1 Gemmata sp. | reverse complement strand
GAGCAGGTTGCGAAGCTCGCGCACGTTCCCGGGCCAGTCGTACCCCTCGAACGACTTCCAGACCACCGGCGACACTTTCGGCACCGGCTTGCTGTAGCGCTTCGCGAACTCCTTGAGGAAGTGGGCCACCAACTGCGGGACGTCCTCCCGGTGCTCGCGCAGCGCCGGGAGCTTCACCGTGCCGACCTTCAGGCGGAAGTAGAGGTCCTGCCGGAACTTCCCGGCGTCCACCTCCTTCTGCAGGTCTTTGTTGGTCGCGGCGATGATCCGCACGTCCACCTTGACGGGGTCGTTGGCCCCGATGCGGACGATCTCGCCGTTCTCCAGCGCGCGCAGGAGCTTGGCCTGTAAGGACAGCGGCATGTCACCGATTTCGTCCAGGAACAGGGTGCCGCCGTGCGCGTGCTCGAACCGCCCCTTGCGGGCGCCCTTCGACCCGGTGAACGACCCGTCCTCGTGCCCGAACATCTCGTCGTCGAGCAGGTTCTCGTTCAGCGCCGCGCAGTTCATTGCGGTGAAAGACTTGGCCTTTCGCGGGCTGTTGGTGTGCAGCGCGCGGGCGGCCAGTTCCTTGCCGGTGCCGTTCTCGCCCAGCACCAGCACCGGCACCGGCTGCGGCGCGTACGCCTTCAGCAGTTGCAGCACGCGGAGCATCTTCGGGCTGTTGCCGACGACCCCCTCGAACCCGAACTTCTCGTCCAACTGCCGGCGCAGGTCGCGCAGCGTGCCGACGCGCTTCGCGGAGTTCTCGACCACCGCCCGCAGTTCGGTCAGGTCGAGCGGCTTCTGGAGGTAGTGCGACGCCCCGCGCTTCATCGCCTCCACGGCGGTCTTCACGTCCGCGAACCCGGTGATGACGTACACCTCCGCGTCCGGCCGGAGGTGCCTGCACCGCTCGACCACTTCGAGCCCGTGCAGGTCGGCCATCTTCAGGTCGGTGAGCACCACGTCGAACGCGTCCTGTTCGAGCTTCGCGACCCCGGCCTTGCCCCCGGTGACGACCGTGCATGCGTGCCCGCGGCGCTCAAGGCTCTCGGAGATGGTCTCCGCGAGGCTCTTGTCGTCGTCGATGATGAGAACCTGCAGCGGCTCGCTCGGCGCGGACATTGGCGGTTCCTGACTGCGGAGGGGGCTTCCATCAGTTTAGCGGTGTCCGCGGCGGGGACATCGCTTAACATGGTGGCGTCTAACCTTAAGGATGGAGACCCTCCCACCATGACCCGCGTTCGCACCCCCGCTCTGTTCCTGACCTGCGCCGCCGTGGTCGGCGTCGCGCTCGTCGGCACCGGCGCCCCGGAATCGACCGGCGGCAAGATGAAGTCCGCCGCCGACGGGCTCCTCACGACGCTGAACCCGGACCTGAAAAAGAAGGCCACCTTCGACTTCAACGACAAGCACCGGCAGGGGTGGTACTTCACCCCGCAGCAGGACAAGGAGAAGAAGTTCACCCGGAAGGGCGCCCGGCTCGAAGAGATGAGCGCGGAGCAGAAGAAGGCCGCGCTGGAACTGCTCAAGAGCGGGCTGTCGGCGAAGGGGTACGAGCAGGCCACGACGATCATCGGCCTCGAGAACCTGCTGCTCGAGCTGGAAGGGCCGAAGGGCGCGATGACCCGCAACGCGGGCTGGTACTTCGTGAGCGTGTTCGGCGAGCCGTCGAGCACCGGGAAGTGGGGCTGGCGGTTCGAGGGGCACCACCTGTCGGTGAACTACACGCTCGACAAGGGGGAGGTGGTCGCGGGCGCGCCGATGCTGCTGGCGTCGAACCCGGCGGAGGTGAAGGACGGCGCGAAGAAGGGGCTGCGCCCGCTGCCCGACATCGAGGACCACGCCCGCGCGCTCATCACCTCGCTGAAGGAAGATCAGGACAAGCTCGCGAAGCAGCCGAAGGCGTTTCCCGAGATCAAGGAAGGGCAGGCGAGGGCCGACGTCTGCCCGCCGGTCGGCGTCACCGCGGACAAGCTCACCGCCGACCAGAAGGCGACTCTCGTGAAGTTGCTCGAGGCCTACGCCGGGCGCATGCCGGAGGAACTCGCGGCGGCGGAGATGAAGAAGGTGAAGGCCACGCCCGACGCGAAACTGCACTTCGCGTACAGCGGCGGCCCGAAGCCGGGCGAGCCGTACACCTACCGCGTGCAGGCGCCCGACTTCGTGGTGGAGTTCCTGAACGTACAGGCCGACAGCGCGAAGAACCCGGCGAACCACATCCACAGCGCCTGGCGCCGCCTGCCCATCGACTTCGGGCTGAGTGAGTGAGCGGCCGCCGCGGTTCCGTCGGAGCCGGTCCGGCTCACCGGGAAGCGGCCGGGTGCTGCCGCTTCGCGCTCCCGGACGGTCGCCGCGCGTTGCGGTCACTTCTTGGGAGGCGCCGGCGGAGAAGCCGCCGGTGCCTTCAGTTGCTCCAGTGTGGCCTTCGCGGCGCTCACCTCGTTGCCCGCGGCGTCCAGTGCGGCCTTCGCGGGCGCTACGGCCGCGCCGGCGGCGTCCAGTGCGGCCTTCGCGGGCGGAACCGCGTCGGTCGCGGGCTTGACCGCCGGCGTAAGTGCCGCGACCTTCTTCTGGTTCTCCGCGACCTGCCCCGTCGCTTCCGTGTACGCCTTCGACTGCGCCGCGAACCTCACGCTCGCGGCCGCGAGTGCCGCGGCGGTGTCGGCCTGCGCCTTCTTCGCCGCGGTCAACTCGGTGCCGAGGGCGGCGAGCGCTTCCGCCTTCTTCTTTGCGGCGGCCGCGAGGTCGGCGTTCGCGGGCACCTTCGCCGCGGCGTCCGCAATCGCCTTCGCCGCGACCGCCTCCGCGGTCGCGACCGCTTCGAGGGCCTGAGCCTTGTTCGCGGCGGCGGCGACCAGCGGCGCGGCTTTATCGACTTCGGCCTTTGCCGCGTCCATTAGCGGCTTCGCGGCGTTCGCGGCGGCGGTGAAGTCGGTCACCGCTTTGTTCGCGGCCGCCAGGTCCGCGTTGATCTTGGCCAGGTTCGCGACCGCGGCGGTGTAGGCGTCGCCCGCCTGCTTCGCCTTCGCCGCGGCCGCGTCGTAAGCGGCCTGCGCGGGCGCGACCTTCGCAGTCGCGGCTGCGAGCGCCGCTTCGGCCACCTTCAGGCGCTGGGCCGCGGGCAGCGGGTTCGCGTCGAGGGTCGCCACCGCCTTCGCGTCGGCCGCGGCCCACGCTTTCACCACGCCGGACCAATCGCCCGCGATGACGCGGTTGTTGTCGTGCGTGACCGCGACCTTCAGCCCGAGGTCGGGGAACGGCTCGAAACTCTTCAGCGCGGTGCCGTTCTGGTCCCAGAACTTGGTCACCTTGTCGCGCCCGGTGCTGGCGAGCTTCCCGTCGTGCGTGAACCGCACGCTCGCGGCCCCGCCCGCGTGCGCGGCCCACGTCTTGATCTGCCCGCCGTTCTCCATCTCCCAGAGCTTGATGCTCGCGTCTTCGCTCGACGTGGCCAGGACGTTCGAGTCGTCGCGCCACGAGATGTCGGTGATCATCGCGGTGTGCCCGCGGAGGCTGAAGTACTCGCGCCCGGTGAACGCCTCCCACACGAACACCCCGCCGTTGCGGTCGCCGGTCGCGAGCAGCACGCCGTCGGCGCTGTACTCCACCGCGGTCACCCAGTCGGTGTGCTTCTTGATCTCGCGAAGCACCTTGCCGTCGGCGGTGGAGTAGATGCGAACGAGCTTCGACGGGCTGCCGACCGCGATCTGCGTCTGGTCCGCGGAGATGTCGGCCGAGAGGATGGCGTCGTTCTCGATGCCCACCTCGACGACCTTTTCGCCGGTTTCGACCTTGTGCAGCACCGCCTTGCCGGAGGAGCCGCCCTTACCGCCGGCGACGAGCAGGAGCTGCGCGTTGCGCGAGAACCGGACGCTGTTGATCTGCCCGTGCTCGAAGGGAATGAAGCCCACGAGCGCCCCGGTGTCGGTGTTGTAAAGGATCACCTGCTTCTGCCCGCCCACGGCGACGAGCGGCGCCCACGGGCTGGCGGCGAGCGCGAGCACCGCGCCCGGCCGGCGGGCGGTAACCACCGGTTCTAACTTCAGCTTGCCGGCAGCGGGCATCGGGGGCGGGCCCTCGGGCCGCCCTTTCACGATGGACTTGAGTCCGATGTCGGTGTTCTTCGGAACCACCGCGACCTTGCTGCCGCTGTTCTCCCGCGCGCCCTGCTCCACCCACAGCTTGAGCGTGTTCAGTTGCGCGTCGGGCATCTTGTTCCCGTTCGGCGGCATCTTCGGTTCGGCGAGGTGCGCCGACAGCGCGTACACGTTCGACTTCGCGGGGTCGCCGGGCTTCACGACCGCGCCCGCCGAGCCGCCCTTCTGCAGCGCGGCGTAGGTGGCGAGGTTCAGGTCGCCCTTCTGCTTGTCGTTGCCGTGGCAGTTGGTGCAGTGCTGCTTGAAGATGGGCAGCACGTCGTCATCGAACGTCGGGTTCTTCGCGTCCGCAAGGACACGCGAGCCGCCCGCGACGAGGGCGAGCGCCGAAGCGAGGAAAGCCAGTTGCCGCATATCAGGTCGTCCCAGGTGTATTTGTCTTGGTCTTCAGCCCCGGAGGGCGACAGGTGTTAGCCCAGGGTTGCAGGAGGGCCTGCGAGCAATCCCTGGGTCAGGCGACGCGGACCGTCAGCAAACCGTCTCGATGCTCAATGACGTATTTGCCGAAGCAATTACAGCGGAACAGAGCCGTCGCGGCGGCCTTGACGCGGGCGGGGAAGCGTGTTGGGTCGGTATTCGTCCAGTCCGTTCCGAACATCGTGGCGTCTGCTTGTCGAACCTCAACTTCGATGAGCCCTGCATACCCGCCGTCTTCCAGAAGTACTTCTATGGTGTCACCGGCTTCGAGCCGTGCCCGCCCGGCGCGGGTTCCGTTCTCGCAAGCTGGGAGGAACGCGGACCGCGTGGCGTAAGCGATATCCATTGCGATCATCACGCGGTCGGACATGAGCTCGCGCGAGCTCATCGTCACCTCGACAGGTTCGACCTGCCGCACACTCAAATCGTCTCGTAGCTCCACTTCTTGCGCTGCTCGCGGGCGACGAGCGCGTTCGCCTCCTTGTCCCCGACGAACTCCTCCTTTGCCGGGTCCCACTTCAACTTGCGCCCGAGCCGCACCGCGATGCCGGCCAGGTGGCACACGCTCGCGGAGCGGTGCCCGACCTCCGCGTTGCAGATCGGTTCCTTGCGCGACTTCACCGCGTCGAAGAAGTTGCCCATGTGGTCGTTGCTGACCGGCAGCCGGAGCTCCTTGTCGCCGAACTTGTCGTTCAGGAGCTCCGGCTTGCTCGCCTCGATCTTGCCGCGGGTGACGAACAGCCAGCCGTCCGGCCCCTCGAACCTGACCCCGTGCGGCAGCTCGCCGGGCTGCCCCTTCGCCGCGCCGCCGGTGACGGTGCTCGCGGTCGTGCTGACGCACCTGTGAACGACCCCGTTCGCGTAGGTGAAGGTCGCCTCGTAGGCCGCGGGCGCGGTGTATCCGCCGGGGACCGGCTTCAGGAGCAGCTTCCCCTCGACGCTCTCCGGGCCGGTCTCGGACCCGATGCCCCACAGCGCGATGTCGTTGTGGTGCGCCCCCCAGTCGGTCAGCGTGCCGCCGCTGTACTCGGTCCAGTAGCGGAAGCTGAAGTGACACCGTTCTGGGACGTACTCCGTCTCCAGGGTCGGGCCTTGCCAGGTGTCCCAGTCGAGTTCCTTCGGCACGGGCGCGGGCTTGAATGGCCCCGCGTTCAAGCCCTGCGGGAGTACCGTCGTTACGGTGGTGAGCTTCCCGAGCCGACCGTTGCGGACGATCTCACAAGCGAGCCGGAACCGGGCGTCGCTCCGCTGCTGGCTGCCGGTTTGCAGCACGCGCTTATGCTGCTTCGCGGCCGCGACGACGCGCTTGCCCTCGTCGATGGTGAGCGTGAGCGGCTTCTCGCTGTACACGTCCTTCCCGGCCTTCAGCGCGGCGAGGTTCACCAGCGTGTGCCAGTGGTCGGGCGTGCCGTTGATGACGACGCCCACGTCCTTTTCGGCTTCGAGCATCTTGCGGAAGTCGGCGTACACCTTCGCGCCGCCGAACTGCTTCGAGGCCTCCGCGGCGCGGCTCGCGTCCACGTCGCACACGGCCGCGATGGTGCCGAACCGCTTCGCGTTGTTGGCGTCGCCGCGGCCCATCCCGCCGCACCCGACGAGCGCGATCCTGGGTTTCTCGCCGTCGGCCTTCTTCGCCGGCTCGTCCGCGGCGAGCAGCTCGGTCGCGAACCACGCGGGCAGCCCGGCCGCGACAGCGGCTTTGAGGGCGGCGCGGCGATCCGGTTTGGGGAGAATCGTCATCGGAGCGTCTCCGGCGGCCGCGCCCGTCGGGGCGCGGGCGCGTCACCCGTTAGTGGTTGAACATGAACTCGCGCGAGTTCATCACCGCCCAGAACACGTCTTCGAGCGCCTGCTTCTTGTCCGCCGACCGGTCCACCAGGGCGAGGAGCGCCTTCAGTTCGTCGGCTTTGGGCGCGCGGCTCAGGCACCGAACGTAGACCTGCTCCACGATCTGCGCCGGGGTCTTCTTCTCCTGCAGCATCTTGCCCACGAGGTTGCCGGCCGCGATCTTCGGTTCCACCGTGCCGCCGTTGAGCAAGTGCAGGCTCTGCGACAGGGTGGGTTCGAGCCGCACCTCGCAAGAGCACACCGTCTCGCGCGTGGGCCGGCCGAACGTGGTGAGGAAGTACGTGCTGACCCCGCCGTCCGCGATCTGCACCGCCCGCGCCCCGAGCGGCAGCCCCTGGAACTTGTTCTTCGTGTCGGTCACCTGTGTGATGACGTCCAGCATGGTCTCCGCGCGGATGCGGCGGATCGGGCCGCGGGCGAAGTTCCGCGTGTCGCCCTCGTTGGTCTTGGTGGGCTGGGTGGTGCGCTGGTACGTCTGCGAGGTGCAAATGTCGCGCACCAGTTTCTTGAAGTCGTACTTGTACTCCGTGAACTTCTTGCCGAGGGCGTCCAGCAGCTCCTGGTTGCTCGCGGGGTTCGAGATGCGGACGTCGTCCACGTCGTTCACGATCCCCTGGCCGAAGAAGTGGTTCCACACGACGTTCGACAGGTTCTTGGCGAAGTACGGGTTGTCCGGGCTGGCGAGCCACTGGGCCAGAATCTGCCGCCGGTCCTTGCCGGTCACATCCGCGGGGGCGGTGCCGCCGAGGAACTTCGCCGGCATCGGGCGCTTGTGAACGGGGTGGGCGACCTCGCCGCCGCCCGAGTTGAACACCACCAGTTCGCGGGCGTCGTCGGTCCCCTTCCGCCCGATCTGCGTGAAGAAGCTGGCGAACCCGTAGTAGTCGTCCATCGTCCAGCGGTCGAACGGGTGGTTGTGGCACTGCGCGCACTGGATGCGCATGCCCATGAAGACCTGGGCCACGTTCTCGGTCACCTTCAGCACGTCGCGTTCGAGCTGGTAGTAGTTGGTTGGCGGGTTCTTGAACGTGCCGCCGTTGGCGCTCAGCAGCTCCTGCACCCACTCGTTCGTCGGCACGTTCTTGGCGATCTTGTCTTGCAGCCACCCGTAGTAGAGCAGCATCGCCTTGTAGCTGACGTCGTTCGACGAGCGGATCTGCAGAAGCTCGGCCCACTTCAGCACCCACAGTTCCGCGAACTCCTTGCGGTCGAGCAGCTCGTCCACCAGGTTCGCGCGCTTGTCGGGCAGGGTGCTGACCATGAACCGCGCGTACTCGTCGGGCGTGGGGAGCTGACCGATGATGTCCAGGTACACGCGGCGCACGAACGTGGCGTCGTCGCACGTGCCGGACGGCTCGATGCGGAGCTTCTTCAGCTTGTTGTTGACCAGCGTGTCGATGTAGTTCGCTTCGGGCGAATTGTTCCACGTGAACTTCAGGTCCTTCGGCAGCGTGATGAACGGCACGCCGATGGTGAACGTGTGGAACCGGGCCATGACGAACGCCTCGCCGCGGTCGCCGCCGGTCACGGACCCGTCGCCGTCGGAGGCGATCTTCGCCGCGGTGTCGTTGCTGCTAAGGAACAGCGCGAGCGAGGTCACGTCTCGGTCGGTCCCGTCGCTGTACTTCGCGCGGACGACGAGGCGCTGCCGCTCGCCCTTCCCGTCGAGCACCGCGGACGGCGGGAACACCTCCATGCTCACCGGCAGCGCGATGTCCGGCTTGTCCATCGGGGCGTCGGCTTCGAGCCACCGCATGATGGCCTGGTAGTACTCGTCCCCCTCTTTGATCTTGCCGCCCCCGGTGTGCGCGACTTTCCCGACGGCCTTCTCGAGCAGCGTGCTCTCGCTCGGGAGCGCGAGGTTGATGCGGCGGCCGTTCAGCTCGCGCGTGAGCCGGAAGTGATCGCCCTCGGGGTCGAACCCGAACAGCGATAGGCGGAACCCGTCCTTCCCGCGGGCGGCGCCGTGGCACCCGCCCTGGTTGCACCCGGCGCGCATGAACACCGGCATCACGTCCTGCTTGAACGAGGTCGCGCGGTCCGCTTTGGCCCTCACGACCTTCACGGGCACCTTCACCGTCTGGCCCGCGAACGCGACCGCCATCTCCGTGGCGCCGTCCGCGACCGGCAGCACCGCGAACTTGTCGAGCCGCACGAGCGCGGGGTTGGCGAAGGTCACCTGCGCCTGGCCGGTCACGTCGCGGGTGAGCCCGTCGGGTTGGGTGAGTTGCACGACGAACGACTGCCGGTCCCGAGCCGTTTCGAGGTTGATGTCCGGCGGGTATACGGCGATGGTCTGCGCCCGGAGGCCGCCGCCGAGGGCGCAGAGGGCACAGAGAGAAGGCAGGAACAGGTTGAACCGAGAGGTCATGGCCGCGTGTCCTCGTTCTGATGCTGTGGTTCTCTGAGACCCCCGCGCTCGCTGCGGCTAATCAGTTCTTCTTCGGCTCTTCCTTCTTGGGGGGCGGCTGCGTGCCCCCGGCCGCGGCCCTCTCGCGCTCCTCGGCCTCCTTGCGGAGCTGCTCGAGCCGCGTGAGGCGCTTTTCGGGCGCCTTCGGGTCGGGGCTCTTGGGCGCGACCGGCGCCGTCGGGTTCGGGGCGGGCGTGGTCGCGACCTTCGGCGGCAGCGGCACGTCGATCCGCAGCTGGGTCGCCCCGGTGTTGCCGACGATCAGCTCGCCGCCGCGCTCGATCACCACCTGCGCGAACACGTTGTGCTGGCCCGCCGGGCTGGTCTTGTCCGCGATGATCGGGAACGCGACCTCCTTCGTGTCCTTCGTGACCTCCACCACCTGCGACGTGACCTTCGCGGGCAGCCCGTAAATCGTCACCTTCGCCGCGCCCTCGAAAGGCGCCGCCACCGCCACCTTGCCGAACATCTGAGTTTGCGCGCCCTGCTCGACCGCGGGGCGCTCCATCGTGAGCGTCACCAGCGGCGCCGCCACTTCGAGGGCGAAGAGCTGGCTCGAGGTCCACACGGGGCCGGCGCCCGCGTCCGCGACGGCGGTCACCGCGGTCTTCCACTTGCGCGCCGCGGCGTTCGCGTTGATGCTCATGGGCAGCACGCACTCGGTCTGGCCTTCGGGGATCACCGCGCTGGCCTGAATCCCGAGGCCGGGCGGCGTCCAGAGCGGCGAAACCGTGATCGGGCCTTTGAAGCCCTCGGCGCGCTTCGCCACGATCCGCAGGTTGAACGAGCCGTTTTGCACCAGCGGCACCTTCGGCTCGATCACCGCGATCGAGTACGGGGCCGCCTCGCCCACCGCGACGGCGGTGCGGTCGAAGGCGTGCCGCGTGTAGACCGTTTGCCCGGGGTTGCCGGTGACCAGCGCCGCGTCGAAGGTGGTGCGCGAGGGGGCTTTCACCGCCGGGTCCGCGTGCGTCGCGGTGATGGTGACGAGGTGCCCGCCGACGGGCGCGTCCGGCTTCGCATCGAACACCACCGGGATGATGTTCAGGCCCGCCTCCATCTGCTCCGCGGTGAGCGTCACGCCCGCGGGCAACTTGTCCAACCCGATGTTGAGCGGCCCGCCGACCTCGGCGCGGTTGGCGACGACGAGCGACGCGTACCGCCCGCCCTTCGGAACGGTGATCGTCTGGCGGTCCTGGTTCGCGGGGTTGTTGCCGTCCGCGCGCGGAATGGTCGTCGTGACCGACGGCGCCACGGCCGTCAGTTCGACGCGGTAGAAGTAGTCCGGGCCGCCCTTCTTCAGGTGGTCGTGCACCCAGAGGGTGTAGTCGCCGTCCGCGGGGGCGGTGAACCGGAAGTAGCTGTCCGGCCCGCCGCTGTCGTCGTTGGAGCCGATGGCCGCGCCCTGCGCGTTGCCGATGTACAGCACCGGGTCGAGCGGCGAGCCGAGCTGGCGCGCGTAACACCGCGCGTCGAACACCTGCCCTTTCTTCGCCGCGAACTTGAAGTAATCGACCTCGCCGGCCCTGGCGATGACGCCGTTGAACGCGCCCGGGCCCGTGCCCGGTGTCGCGCCCGCGAGGGCGTTGTTCGCTCCGGCTTCGACGGCGTTGGGCAGGTCCGCGACGCGGAACTTGAAGCCGACCGGGGCGACGCCCTCGGGCGTGGTGCAGTGCAAGCGCCAGTTCCCGCCCGTGTCGTCCGCGGGGAGCTTCACCTTCTGCTTGATCGGCCCGGCGGGGTCGCCCAGGAACGTGACTTCCAGCTCCTCGCCCGGCTTCCCGCCCGCGGGCACCACGGCCGTTGGGCGCGGGAAGTTCCCGATGTGCAGGCGGTACTGGCACGCGCCGTTGCCGCCGTAGGCGCTCTCGCGGATCTGCACGATGTACTTGCCGTCGGCCGGGCACACGATTGAGCAGCCCGCGTCCTGCCCCGTCAGCGGCGAGTCGTCGCCGGTGGCGAGTTCGAACCGCTTGCCGTCGAGGATCGCGACGTACGGGTCGAAGAACGCGGTGCCGAGCCGCATCGCCTCGACCTCGACCGTGAGCCGCTGGCCCTTCTTGCACTCCACGACGAAGTAGTCCTGGTCTTCGGCTTGCACGACCCCGTGGACGGTGGTGTTGAGCGCGACCGGCTGCGGCTTGTCGAACTCGCTGTTCGGTTCCACTTCCTCGACAACGGGGAGCGCGCCCACCCAGAACGTGCGCAGGTCCGAGACGCCGGTGGCGGTGCGCACGCGGAACGCGTGCTCCCCCAGCCGGCAGTCCGGCGCGATGGCGACCGTGACCTTGAGCTGCGCCGGGCTGACCACTTCCAGCTTCTTGACCGTGACGCCCGGGTAGTAGACCAGCACCTCTTGCGCGTCGTTCAGGCGCGCGCCGTTGAACGTGAGGGCGACTTCGGTGCCGCGCTGCGCGCCCCGCGGCTGGACGCTGCCGAGGCTCGGGGAGGCCGAAAACGATTCGCCGCAGAGGGCGCAGACTGCGCAGAGGGAGAGCAGGAAGCGCATCGCGTTGGTGTCTCGAAGGTGCGCGGGCGGTGGGGTTCGGTTCGCTCCCGTCGCGGGAGCGGGTGACGGCGCCTCGCCGGCGGGTGAGGGGGAACCTTGGCGGAGCGGGTGGCGACACCCCTCAACCCGGCTCGCAAAGCCTCGCCGCCCTCTCCCGCGGGGGAGAGGGCAGGAGCCAAATACGTTACGCCAGCAGTTCCTTGCGCGTCTTGCCCTCGCGGACGATGTCGATGGGGCGGTCGCCGGGGGACATCAGCTTCTTGTCGGCGTCGATGCCCAGGCAGTGGTACACCGTGTGCGCCAGGTCTTCGACGGTGAGGCCGTCCTCGTCCGGCTCGCTCGCGGTCGCGTCCGACTTGCCGTAGATGAGCCCCTTCTTGATGCCGCCGCCGGCCAGCACCACGCTGAACACCTTCGGCCAGTGGTCGCGGCCCGCGGTCGCGTTGATCTTCGGGGTGCGCCCGAACTCGCTCGAAATCATGACCAGCGTGCTGTCCAGCAGCCCGCGCTGCTTCAGGTCGCCGATGAGGGTTGCGAACGCCTGGTCGAACTGCGGCAGCTGGTTCTTGGTGCCCTGCACGATGCCCCCGTGCAAGTCCCACCCGCCGTAGGTGAGCGTCACGAGCCGCACGCCGCCCTCGACCAGCCGCCGCGCCATCAGCATGCGCTGGCCGGCGGCGTTGCGCCCGTACTGGTCGCGGAGCTTCGCGTCCTCCTTGTTGATGTCGAACGCCTCGCGCGCCTTCTCGCTGCTGATGAGGCCGTAGGCGCGCTGGTAGAAGGTGTCCATCGCGTCGAGGTTGTCGCTCCTCTCCTTGCCGGCGAAGTGGGCGTTCACCGCGTCGAGCATGTTCTTGCGGGCGGTGAACCGGTCGTTGGTGACGTTCGCCGGAAGGCTCAGGTCTTGCACCCGGAACCCGCCGTTGGCCGGGTCGCTGCCCAGGCTGAACGGCGCGTAGGAGGAGGACAGGTAGCCGCTGCCCGCGTCTTGCGCGGGCATGGTCGGCACCGCGACGTAAGGCGGCAGGTTGTTGCGGACGCCGAGTTCGTGGCTGACGACGCTCCCGATGCTCGGGAACTTGAGCGCCGGGCTCGGCCGGTACCCGGTGAACATGTTGTGCGTGCCGCGCTCGTGGGCCGCCTCCCCGTGCGTCATCGCGCGGCACACCGCGATCTCGTTCGCGATCTCGGCCGTCTTGGTCAGGCACTCGTTGAACACTTCGCCTTCGATCTTGGTCTTCACGGTGCCCATCTGCCCGCGGTACTCGACCGGGGCGAACGGCTTCGGATCCCAGCTCTCCTGGTGAGCCGCCCCGCCCGGCAGGAAGATGTGGATGCACGCTTCGGCCTTCGGCTTCTTCGCGCCGACTGGCTGGGCGGCCTGGAGCTGCATGTACCGGTCGAGCGTCAGACCGAGGGCTCCGACCGCCCCGACGTGTAGGAAGTTCCGGCGGTTCAGCGGCGAGCCGAGGCAGCGCGACAGCAGATTCATCGGCAGGACTCCTGTCGTGGGCAAGTTAGGCGTGGTTCGTGCGGTATTTGTCAGTGCGCGGGCGTGAGCGTTTGGAGGGAACGCAGCAAATCTTCTCGGCGGGCCGCGCGACCGGCGCGGCACCGCTCAGGCAGGTAAAATATTAGTCGGACGTGTGCCAGAGGTCAATTCATTCCTTTCGCTTCACCGAACTTACCCAGGCCGCAAGGTCGGGTCGTGCGGGCCGAACCTGGTTCTTGCACCGCGAGCCCCGTTCGCTTACCCTTGAACGCACTCGCCTGTGACGAATCCCCTCGCAGGGACGCCTCGAATGCGCTTTCTCAGCCTCTCCGCTCTGCTGTTACTCCCCGTTTCCCTGCGCGCTGCCGACGCGGTCGATTACCGCAAGGACGTGAAGCCGGTGCTGCAGGAGCGGTGCTACGCGTGCCACGGGGCGCTCGCGCAGAAGGCGAAGCTGCGCGTCGACAGCGGCGCCAACATGCTGAAGGGCAAGGTGGTCGTCCCCGGGAAGCCGGACGCGAGCGAGTTGCTCCTGCGCGTGGCCGACGAGAACGAAGGCACGCGCATGCCCCCCGAGGGCCACGCCCTGAAGCCGGAACAAGTAGCGAAGCTCCGCGCCTGGGTCGAGCAAGGCGCGAAGGTGCCCGCCGACGACAAGCCGGAACCGGACCCGCGCGACCACTGGAGCTTTCACCCGCCGGCCAAGGGCCCGCGCGCCCTACCGGCGAACCAGAACCCGGTTGACTTCTTCGTCCGCGAGAAGTGGAAGGAGCTGGGCCTGAAGCCGGTCGGCCCCGCGGACAAGCGTGTGCTGCTGCGCCGCGTGTACCTCGACCTCATCGGCCTCCCGCCCGCCGCGGAGCAGCTTGAGGCGTTCGTGAGGGACGAAACGCCGGACGCTTACTCGAAGGTGGTGGCCCAACTGCTCGCGAGCCCGCAGTACGGCGAGCGGTGGGGCCGGCACTTCCTCGACATCTGGCGCTACTCGGACTGGTGGGGGTTGGGCGCGGAACTGCGCAACAGCCAGCGCCACATCTGGCACTGGCGCGACTGGACCGTGGAGAGCTTCGGCGCGGACCTCGGCTACGACGAGATGCTGCGCCAGATGCTCGCGGCCGACGAACTGTACCCGACCGACCCGAAGAAGCTCCGGGCAACGGGATACCTCGCACGGTCTTACTTTCTGTTCAACCGCACGTCGTGGCTCGACGAGGTGGTGGAACACGCGGGCAAGGGCTTCCTGGGGCTCACCTTCAACTGCGCGAAGTGCCACGACCACAAGTACGACCCCATCAAGCAGGCCGACTACTACAGCTTCCGCGCGATCTTCGAGCCGTACCAGTTGCGCACCGACGTCGTCCCCGGTGAAGCGGACGTGCTCAAGAGCGGCATCCCGCGCGCGTTCGACTGCAACCTCGACGCGAAGACGCCGTTCCACATCCGCGGGGACGAGCGCAACCCGGACAAGGACCGCGTCGTGCCGCCCGGGCTGCCGCAGTTCCTCGCGCCCGACGGGCTGAAGGTGACGCCGGTGAAGCTCCCGCCGGAAGCCCACCAGCCGCTCCGCCGGCCCGAGATCGCGCTGACGTACCGGCAGGCCGCCGAGGCGCGGCTGGTCCCCGCGATGGAGAAGCTCGCGAAGGCCGAGGCCGCGAGCGCGGGGCTGAGTCTGTTCGCACGGGCCGCGACCCTCGCCCCGCTCCAGAGGGCGGTGGCCGCAGGGGCCGCCGAGATCGAGGCACTTGAGGCCGCGTACGCCGACCCCGCGAAGGCCCCGCTCGCGCTCCGCGGGGCGGTGAAGAGCGCCGAGTCGAACGTCGAGAGCGCGCAGTCCAAGGCGCGCCCGTTCCCCGACACCAGCACCGGGCGCCGCACCGCACTGGCGAACTGGGTGGCCGACCCCAAGAACCCGCTGACGGCCCGCGTCGCCGTCAACCACGTGTGGCTGCGCCACTTCGGGGCGCCGCTGGTCCCGAACGTGTTCGAACTGGGCCGCAAGGGCGCGCCGCCGAGCCACCCCGAACTGCTCGACTGGCTCGCGGTCGAGTTGGTGGAGCAGAAGTGGAGCCTCAAACACCTGCACCGGCTCATCGTCACGAGCGACGTGTACCGGCTCTCCTCGTCCAGCGCGGACGCCGGCGCGAACCTGGGGACGGACCCCGAGAACAGGTACCTGTGGCGCATGAACTCGACCCGCATGGACGCGAACGCCATTCGCGACAGCCTCCTGCACCTCGCGGGCGAACTCGATTTGACGCCGGGCGGGGCGCCGGTGCCGCTGGCGCAGCAGGACGCGTCGAAGCGGCGGGCGCTCTACTTTTTCCACTCGCACAACGAGCACAACAAGCTGCTCGACATCTTCGACAACGCGAACGTGCTGGACTGCTACCGCCGCACCGAGAGCATCGTTCCGCAGCAGGCGCTCGCGCTGTGGAACAGCAAGCTCGCGCAAACCATGGCCGCGAAGATCAACGACCGCCTCGGCGCCAAGCTGAACGGCGCCGACGACACGAGGTTCGTGACCGCCGCGTTCGAACTGGTGCTGGGCACCACGCCCGCGAAGGACGAACTCGCGGCGTGCCGCGAATCACTGGCGGCGTTGCGCGAGGCGCTGGCGGCCGTGCCCGAGCCGCAGCGCACGCAGCGGGCGCGGCTGCAGGTGGTGCAGGCGCTCGTCAACCACAACGATTTCGTGACGGTGCGGTAGGTGTTCGTCGGACCGCTCACTGCCTCCGGGTGCCTTATGAACCGCCGTTCGTTTTTCGCCGATTCGTTCCGCGGGTTCTCGGGCCTCGCGCTCGCGGCCATGCTCCAGCGCGACGGCTACGGCGCCGGTGCGAAATGGGCGCCGCCCGACGGCAAGCCGCACTTCGCGCCGAAGGCCAAGAGCGTCATCTGGCTGTTCATGAACGGCGGCGTCTCGCACATGGAGACGTTCGACCCCAAGCCGGCGCTCACCAAGTTCGCGGGCAAGACCATCAAGGACGGGCCGGTGCCCGACGCGCAGGACCCCGAGAAGCTCAAGATCGCGCGCGTCACCGTCGTCAACGACGCGAACGGCCAGCAGCGGAACAAGCTGTACCCGCTGCAGGTCGGGTTCAAGAAGTACGGCAAGGCCGGCATCGAGTTCAGCGACTGGGTGCCGCACATGGGGTCGTGCGTCGACGACCTCGCGGTGATCCGGTCGATGTGGACGACCGACGACAACCACGGGGCGCAGACGCAGTTCCACACCGGGCGCCACATGCTCGACGGCGAGTACCCCACCTTGGGTGCGTGGGTCCACTACGGCCTCGGCACCCTGAACGAGAACCTGCCGCAGTTCGTCTCGATGGGCAACCGCGAGTACTGGAACCTCAAAGACGGGCACTACCTCGGGCCCGCGCACGACGCGGTGCCGGTGCGCGTGGACCCCGCGAACCCTCTGGACTACGGCAAACCGGAAATCCCCGTCACCCTCGCGGAGCAGAAGGCGGGCTTCGAGTTGTCGGGCAGGCTCAACAAGCTGCGCGAGAGGGACTACCCCGGCGACTCCGCGCTCGACGCGCGAATCAAGAGCTACGAGCTCGCGTTCCGGATGCAGAAGTCGCTGCCCGAGCTGCTCGACTTCTCGAAAGAGACCGAGGAGACGAAGAAGCTGTACGGCTTCGACCGCAACGAAACGCGCCCGTTCGCGATGCAGCTGCTCGCCGCGCGGCGGCTGGTGGAGCGCGGGGTGCGGTTCGTCCAGGTCCAGCACGGGGCCGGCGGCGCGGGGGTGTGGGACGCGCACGGCGGCTTGAAGGCGAACCACACGCGCAACTGCCTCGCGGTCGATCAGCCCATCGGCGGGCTGATCAAAGACCTGAAGCGCACCGGGCTGCTCAAGGAAACCATCGTGGTGTTCGCGACCGAGTTCGGCCGCACGCCGGGCACACAGGGGAGCGACGGCCGCGACCACCACATCTACGGTTTCAGTGTGTGGATGGCCTGCGGCGGCTTGAAGGGCGGGATCGTCCACGGCGCGACGGACGAAATCGGGTTCCACGCGACCGAGGACCGGCACTACGTGACCGACGTTCACGCGACCATCCTGCACCAGCTCGGGCTCGACTCGCGCAGGCTCGAGGTCCCGGGCCGTAAGCGCCTCGACATCGACCACGGCGAAGCGATCAAGGAGGTCATCGCGTGAGCCCGCGCCGGCCGCGGCGGCGCGCGTGAACTCGACGTCGTAGGTCGGTGTACAGGTAGACCTCCCGCCACCCGATCGGCGCGGCCGAACCGCCGCCCTCGCCCCGGGCGGCCGCCGTCAACAGGTTGAGCTTCCCGTTTCGTACCGGGCGCGGGCGATCGCCCCGGAGGCCGTTACCCGGCTCCGGGTCCGGCTAGAAGTGAATCACCCCGCCGCTCGGCGGGTCGCCGCACAGGGTCGCGGCCCCGCTCACCTGATCGCGCGTCAAACCTCCATTGGCCGCAGGCGGCGCCGAGCGCCGCGACTCCGGTCGTGAGCACGTTCCATCATGATGTTCGCCACTTTGTGCGAATGTGTGGCGGCGAAAAACAGATTTGCAACGCGGTCCCGCCCGCGGTGAAATCGGTGCCCGCGTACAGTTCTCGCTCGAAAGGTGCCGCCGTGCTTCGTCTCCTCTGCCTCTCGCTTTGTGTCCCGGCCCTCTGCGGCGCGCCCGGTCGCGCCGCGGACCGGCCGCCGAACGTCGTGCTCGTCCTGATCGACGACCTCGGGCAGCGCGACCTGGGGTGCTACGGCAGCACCTTCTACAAGACGCCGAACATCGACCGCATGGCGAAGGAAGGGCTGCGGTTCACCGACTTCTACGCCGCGTGCCCGGTGTGCTCGCCCACGCGGGCCAGCATCCTCACCGGGCGGTACCCCCAGCGGATGAACATCACCGACTGGATCCCCGGGCGCAAAGACCTTCCGGACCAGCGGCTGAGCCGGCCCGCCATCCGCAACGAGCTGCCGCTCGAAGAGGTCACCATCGCGACCGCGCTCAAGGGCCGCGGGTACACGACCGCGCTGATGGGCAAGTGGCACCTGGGCGGCACGGGCTTCGAGCCGGCGAAGCACGGCTTCGAGGTGAACATCGCCGGGGACGAGACCGGCACCCCGCGGAGCTACTTCGCCCCGTTCGAGAACAAGGGCGGGAAGATGCCCGGGCTCGAAAAGGCGGCGGCCGGCGAGTACCTCACCGACCGGCTCGCGCTCGAGGCCGAGAAGTTCATTGAGGCGAACAGGGACAAGCCGTTCTTCCTGTACCTCCCGCACTACGGGGTCCACACCCCGCTCCGCGCGCCGCAGGCGCTGATCGACACGTACAAGGTGACGCCCGCGCACGGGCGGCAGAGCAACCCGACCTACGCGGCGATGGTCGAGAGCATGGACGCGGCCGTCGGGCGCGTGCTCAAGAAGCTCGACGACCTCAAGCTGAGCGACAACACCCTCGTCATCTTCAACAGCGACAACTGCGGGCTCGCGACGCTCGAAGGGATGCCGTTCGCCCCCACCTTCAACGCCCCGCTGCGCGAGGGCAAGGGCTACCTCTACGAGGGCGGGGTGCGGGTCGCGTGCATCATGAAGTGGCCCGCCGTCATCAAGCCGGGCACGGTCGCCGGCGACGTCGCGTGCAGCATCGACCTGTTCGACACGATTCTCGATGCGAGCGCGCGGGGCGCGAAGGAGCAACCGGACCGACCCCGCGAGAAGCCGCGCGACGGGTGGTCGCTGCAGGGGGTGTTGTCGGGCGAGAAGCTGAAGGACCGGCCGCTGTTCTGGCACTACCCGCACTACGCGAACCAGGGGTCGCGGCCCGGCGGCGCGGTGCGCAAGGGCGATTACAAACTCATCGAGTACTACGAGGACGGGCGCCGCGAACTGTTCGACGTGAAGAAGGACGTGTCCGAGAGCCGCAACCTGATCGCGGCCCGGCCCGAGGTCGCGAGGGAACTCGCCGCGGACCTGGACAGGTGGCGCAAGGAGGTGGGCGCGAAGATGCCCACGCCGAACCCCGATTACCGGCCGAACCCGCAAGGGAAAGACGGTGCGATCACGCTGCACGCGCGCACCGCGCTCGTGACGGGCACGATGCTGCGGTTCGAGCCGCTGCCGCACAAGAACACGCTCGGGTTCTGGGTCAACAAGGACGACTACGCGACCTTCGACTTCACCGTGGAGAAGCCCGGCGCGTTCACCGTCGAGGTGCTGCAGGGGTGCGGGAAGGGGAGCGGCGGGGCGGAGGTCGAACTGGCGGTCGGGGACGCGGCGCTGACGTTCACCGTGAAGGACACCGGCGGGTTCCAGGCGTTCGAGGCCCGCGAGGTCGGCGCGCTGAAAGTGGAGAAGGCCGGGCGGCACACCCTCACCGTCAAGCCGAAGTCGATGCCCGGGCCGGCGGTGATGGACCTGCGCCAGGTGGTACTCCGGCCGGCCAAGTGACGGCCCGGCCCCACCCGCCGGCGGGTGGGGCCGGGCCGTCACTTGGCCGGCCGGAGTACCACCT
>JBJSXS010000346.1:0-21321 GCA_046086545.1 Gemmata sp. | reverse complement strand
GCCGCGCCGGCGGCCGCGAGTTCCACCGCCCGGCCGCGGTCCCCCGCGGCCCGCACCTGTTCGTAACTGGCGCCGGCCGCGCGGAACAGCTGCTCGCGCCCGATGTCCGGCTCGAACGCCGCCGGCCCGAGAACCCCGGCGTCGGCAACGAGGACCGACACGCCGGCCGCGCGCAGCCGGTCGCGCACGTACGCGAACTCGGCCCCTTTGGTGTCCAGAGTGCCGACGAGCAGAACCGACATGGAACCCTCCCAGGCCCCGCGCCGGGGCGTAACGGCCGGATCGCGTGATATGTTACTGGTAGTGCCTGTTGGAGTGTAACCGGAGGGTGACATGCACCCGCTGTTGATGCGCATCCTGTTGCACGGCGGGTTGACCGCGGTCGTACTTGCGGTCGTCGGCGTGCTGTTGGCCCAACTCGCGAGCGTGTGGCTGGCCGGCAACGTGCCGCCCCCGGCGGGCACCGCGTCCGACGTCAGTTCGCCGCTGACACGCGTACCACTCACGATGGCCGCGTGGGGGTTCGGGTTCGTGGTCGTCTGGGAGGTCATCACCTGGACTGTTCGCGGCGGACACAAAGTGGTGCCGCCGGCTTCGCGCGCCGACGAAACCGAGAAACTCCTGAGCGAGTTGCTCGCGCAGGCGGAAGCGAAGATGGCACAGGAAGCCGCGGCACAGAAGCCCGCGGACAGCAACCCGGCGGAGAAGCCGGGCGCCCCGCCGGCGTGAGCGGTTCGTAGACTGGCTCCAGTCGCCTCCCTCTCCTGATCCCCCACTTGCAGCGGCCATGTACCCACGCGCCGAGATTCTGAAACGGTTCCGCGCCCAGGTCGCGGCCGGTGTCCCCGTCGTCGGCGGCGGGGCCGGCACCGGCCTGTCGGCCAAGTGCGCCGAGATGGGCGGCATCGACCTCATCATCATTTACAACTCGGGCCGGTTCCGGATGGCCGGGCGCGGGTCCCTCGCGGGCCTGCTGCCGTACGGCGACGCCAACGCCATCGTCATGGACATGGCGCGCGAGGTCATACCCGTCGTGCAAAAGACGCCGGTGCTCGCAGGGGTGTGCGGCACCGACCCGTTCCGGGTGATGAAGCGGTTCCTGCTGGACGTCAAGGACGCCGGGTTCAGCGGCGTACAGAACTTCCCTACGGTCGGGCTCTTCGATGGCACCCTACGCATCGGCCTGGAAGAAACCGGCATGGGGTACGCGCTCGAAGTGGACATGATCAAGGCCGCGCGCGACCTCGACCTGCTCACCTGTCCCTACGTCTTCACGCCCGAAGAAGCGACCGCTATGGCAAAAGCGGGCGCCGACATCCTCATCCCGCACATGGGGCTGACCACGAAGGGCGCGATCGGCGCGAAAACCGCTCTCACCCTAGAACAGTCGGCGAAACTGGTCCAGGTGTTGGCGGACGCGGCGAAGGCTGTGAATCCCGAAATCATGGTGCTGTGCCACGGCGGGCCGATCTCCGAACCCGAGGACGTTCGCTACATCCTCGATCACACAACGGGCATCGTCGGCTTCTTCGGAGCATCGAGCATCGAGCGCCTGCCAACCGAAGTCGCCATCACCGGGTGCGTGCAGCAGTTCAAGTCGCTCGCTCTGAAGTGAGTCGCGCGCGTGTCCGGCGCGGGCGCGATCCGGGACGGCACCGGGCCGACTGCGGCGGACCGCAGGCGCCTGCCCGCGTTATCCTGGCGCGACTATCCGCCCTGCGTGCGTGCGCCTGCACTCGCGACGGCTCGACATGAACGGGAGCGACCCACAGAGTTCGCAGCGCCAAATCAGGCTGCGGCCGCGGGTTTTGGCCGATCGAATCCGCGTATCAGAGCGGTCACTTTGCGCGGCGATGGTAAGTCGCGGATTGAGTGCCAAAAAGCACAGCCCCGGGAACTCCCGGGGCTGCGGCACGGAGTCACTTCCAGGAACTGACCGTCACGGCGCCGGTTGCAGCGCGCCGACCTGGCGCAGTTCGCCGCTGGGGTCGGTGACGGCGCGCCGCGGGCCTTCGAGCTCGGCCAGGAACGCGTGCGACGGCTGGAAGCCCGGGTCCGCCCTGAGGGCCAGCTGGAGCTGCTGCTTGCTGGCCTCGGTCTGCCCCATGTGGTCGAGCAGCCCGGCGACGTTGTGCCGGGCCTGCGCCTCGGGCATGATCTGGCACAGCATCAGGAACGCCTCGTCCCACTTACCGGCCCGTGCCAGGCAGAACCCGAACGTCTTCTTCACGTCCCGGTTCTCGCCGTCGATCTTGAGCGCGAACTGGCACCACGCGCACGCCCCGTCCCAGTCCTTCCAGCGGGCGTGGGCGAGCGCCACCTCCTGCGCGGCCTTCACGTCCTTGGGGAACGCTGTCAGGTACTTCTTGTAGGCCTCGATCGCCTTTTCCCGCTCGCCCACCCGGGAGTAGAACCGGGCAACGCCGAGCAGCGCGCTCTGGTTCTTCGGCTCCTGCTTGAGCGCCTTCTGGTACCCCTCGCGGGCCATGTCCAGCAGGGCCTCCTTGCTGCCCGGGGCGGTCTTTTCGTCGAACGCCGCCTCCAGCCGAACATCGGCGAACGCGACCAGGGAGTCGGCCGAGGGCGGCTTGTTGGACGGCGGCGGGGTGATCTCGACCGGGACTTGCGGCTGCTGCGACTGGCCCGAGCCGCCCCAAATCGATTTGGCGCTCGCCACCGTAGCCGGCGGCGGGTTCGTAACGGGCATCTGGCCCAGGGGCGACGGCTGCACGGCGTTGCGGTTACACCCGACCGCGCCCGCTAGCACGCAGCCGAGTGCGAACCACTTGAGACAGTTCCGGCCGTCCATGGCCTACCTCGGTATGTGCCTGCGCAGGACGGATCAGGCGAACTCGGCGATGAAGCTCGCCGACGCCTCCACCATCAGGTCGCGCGTGAGATGCACGGGTTGCCGTTTGTATCGGCAAATCGACTGGACCGTTTCCAGCAAATCGCGACAGTCTGACGCCCGCGGCACGCGGCCCCGGTTGTAGTACCGCTCGTACAGGTAGTCCACCGCGCTGGCGTCGTAGTTCATGCCCAGCCGCCGGCAGTTGGTCGCGAAGATCTTCTCGTACACGTCCCGGGCCGGGGCCTGGATGCCCACCTTGTGCCGGATGCGGCGCAGGAACGCGTCGTCCACCAGCGCCTTCGGGTCCAGGTTGGTGCTGAAGATGATGAGTTGCTCGAACGGCACCTGGAACTTCTTGCCGCTGGCCACGGTGAGGAAGTCGTGCCGGTCCTCGAGCGGCAGGATCCACCGGTTCAGCAGGTCCTTGGGGCTGACCAGTTGGCGCCCGAAGTCGTCGATCAGGAACACGCCGCCGTTGGCCTTGAAATGGATCGGCGCCTGGTAGAACTTCGACTCCGCCATGTACTTGAGGTCCAGCATCGCCAGGTTCAACTCGCCGCCCGTAACGATCACCGGGCGGCGGATGCGCACCCACCGCGGGTCCACGGCCCCGCCGGACAGGAGCTTGCGCACGGCCGCGTCCGAGTCGTCCCCGTACTCGTCCGCGGTGTCGTCGATCAGGTGCAGCGACGGGTCGAACACGGTGATGATGTTGCCGTCGGCCACGAACGCGTAGGGAATGTAGATGCTGCCGCCGGCGGTGTTCATGAAGTCACCGATGGCGCGGGCCATCGCTGTCTTGCCGTTGCCCGGCGGGCCGTAAATGAACACCGAGCGCCCGCTGATGATGGCCGGCCCGATGTTGTTGAACATCTCCTCTTTGAGCACGAGGTGGCCGAACGGCGGCTTCAGCGCCTCCGGGTAGCACAGCAGGCCGGTCACCGTCTGCCGGTAGCACTGCTCCACGTAGTCCTCGAGCGGCACCGGGGCGGGTCCGACGTACGCGCACTGCTCCATCGCGGCCTTCGCGCGCTCGCGGCCCAGGTCGGTCAGGCTGAAGCGGTAGCTCACCTCGCCCACCAGGTCGCCGCCGTCCACCTGAACCAGCTTTTCGTCCTTGAGGAACCGGAGCGGGTCGCGGATCACCTTGAACGGCAGGCACAGGTACTGGCCCAGGTCGCGACCCAGCATTACCCCGCGCGTGTAAATGGTGCGGAGCAACAGGTCGCACACGAACGCGCTCGTCAGCCCCGAGTCCTTGAGCGACTCGGGCGACAGCGGTGCCTCCGGCGCCGGGCTCCCGTCCCAGTCCGCGGTCGACCCGTGCCGGCTCAGACTCATGACCAACTCCAGAAAGGATTAAGGGCGTCGGACGAAGGGTGAATCAGAAAGCAAAGGCACCCACCCGGGCTGCCCTTTCTCGTCGTTCATCCTTCGCCCGTCACCCTCGCCAGCTACTTTTTCCACTTAGCGCGGGTGATGATGAACAGGCACACGGCACCGACCCCGAGCGCGAACAGGACGACGCCGTTCTGGCGCCGGAGCACGCCGGTCCAGTGGTCGACGAACTCGGACCAGTAGCCCGCGAACAGCGGCCCGTCGGCGGCACCCGCGGGTCCGGCCGCGAGGGGGAGCGCGAGCAGAGCCAGTGCGAACAGCCCGAGCAGGCGGAGTGTCATGCGCGGAATCCGGGTGCAAGGGGGCGCAAAACCCTAGAACACGAAACCGCGGGCCGAAACCAACAAGTGGCTTCGGTCCGCGGCCGCGGGGCACCGGGCGCGTGGCGCACGGTGCCGGTTCGCCCCGGTCAGCGCGACCCGGCGGGGCTCGGCGTGACGGTCAGGGTGGTGCCCCCGCCGCCGGTGCCCAGGGAGCCGGAGCCGACACCGCCGGTCCGGGTGCCCGTGTAACTCTGGAGCGAGTTGTTGTACGCCCGCAGCGACATCTCGGCGTTGATGCCCGGGGTGGCCGGGTTGTGGACGAAAATCTCGTAGGTGCCGGGGACGAACGACGGCACCGTTGCCAGGTACCGCTGGACGGCCGCGGCCCGCTTCACGTCCAGTTCGGCGCGCTGGGCCACGACGGTGTTCGCGTTCGCGTCGGTCAGGAGGATGTCGGTGGCCGCCTGTAGGTAGAGCCGCGGGTCCGGGCCCGGCCCCGTGCGGGCCAGGGAATCGAGCTTCTGCATCCCGGCCGACGTGAGCTGGTCGGTGCCGGCCTCGAAGTAGTACGTGAAGATGGTCTGGTTCAGGACGTGCCCGTTGTGCACCTGCTGGGCGAACGGGGCCAGCACCGCCTGCCGGGCCGCGTGGTTGTACCGCTCCGGGTAGCACGGGTCCACGAACTTGCGGTACGTGTTACCGATCGGGCCCTCGCCGCCCGAGCCGCCCCCGCCGGTGGTCACGCACCCGGTGGAGTGCAGCCCGGCCGTTATGATCGCGGCCGCGGTCGCCGCGCGAATGGTCCTGGTCATAGGGCCCTCCTCCTTGAGAACCGTTTCGTGACGTCCTGTCGCGAAGCGGGTTGAACTTAGCCACCCTTCAACAGGTTCTTCTGGATCTGGATGGCCGCGGGGCCGACCAGCACCACGAAGATCGCCGGGAAGATGAACAGCACCAGCGGGAAGATCAGTTGCACCGCCGTCTTCGCCGCCTTCTCCTCGGCCAACTGGCGCCGCCGCGTCCGCATCGAGTCGGACTGCACGCGGAGCGCCTGGGCGATACTCGACCCGAACCGGTCCGCCTGGATCAGGATCGCGGCCAGGCTGCGGACGTCATCGACCCCGGTCCGCACCCCGAGGTCGTGCAGCACCTCGCGCCGGGGGCGGCCCATCTGCAACTGAAGGTTCGACAGCGAGAGCTCCTCGCAAATGGTCTTGGCGTGCAGCTTCATCTCGTCGGTCACCTTCCGCAGCGCCGCGTCCAGGCCGAGGCCGGACTCGACGCACACGACCAGCAGGTCGAGCGCGTCCGGGAGCGTCAGAAAGATCTCCTTCTGCCGCGAGGTGCGCAGGTGCCACAGCCCGATCTGCGGGAGGTAGAACCCCATGCCGGCGAGCGCCACCGCCCATTCAATCGACTTCGCGGTGAACCCGTCTTTGAGCAAGAAAAAGAAAAGGGCGGGAACGAGGAACGCGACCAGGCAAACTACGCGGATGCCCTGGTACACGGCCGCCGCACTTTCGCTCCGGAACCCGGCGTTCGCGAGCGTAACGCGGAGCGAGTTCTTCTCCAGCTCGGTGGCGGGTTCCATCACCCCGCCGAGGTTGGAGAACGCGTCCGTGAGCCCCTTGAACCGCCCCTGGGTCTCGACCTGAGACAACTCGATCTCGGCCTGCGACTTGGGCCGGCCGATGCGATCCAGCCGCTCCTCCGCCTGACTGTTGCGGTTGGAGATGAGCGACAGCAGCCAGAACGTGCCCGCCATGATGGCGACGAAGGCCAAGATCGGGGTCAGGTCGTCGGCCGACAGTAACGCGAACAGCTCCACGGCTTTCTCCAGTCGTTGTCAGTTCTCAGTTGTCGGTTCTCAGTCAAGAGCGAACGAGCCCGGGTACCGTGTGACAGTTGGGCAGCCCCGCGGCGGTGCCGACGGGGAGCTGACCACTGACCACTGACAACTTCTCACACCTTGATGTCCACGATCTTCTTGATGGCGAACGAGCCGAGCAGCATGAGGACGATGGCCCCGAAGGACATCTTGACGCCGATCGGGTCCTTCCACAAAAGTTCGACGTAGTCCGGCTTCATCATCAGCATCATGATGAACAGGCCGACGGGCATCGCGATGAGCACGATGCCCGACAGCCGGCCCTCGCCGGTGAGCGCCTTCACCTGCCCGAGGATCTTGAACCGCTCGCGGATCACGTGGCCGATGCGGTCCAGGATCTCGGCCAGGTCGCCACCCGTCTGGCGCTGGATCGCGACCGAGGTGACGAAGAACTTGAGGTCCAGGTTCGGCACCCGATCGCACATCCCCTTGAGCGCATCCTCGAGCGCGATGCCCAGGTTCTGCTCCTCGTCCACCCGGCCGAACTCCTTGGAGATCGGGGGCGGCATCTCCTCGGCCACCACGTGCAGGCCGGCGGCCAGCGAGTGCCCGGCGCGGAGCGCGCGGGCCACCAGTTCCATCGCGTCGGACAGCTGGGCCGCGAACGCCTTGAGCCGGGCGGCCCGCTTCATGTACAGCCACAGCCACGGCAGGGCGAAGAACAGGACCGCCCCGAGCGGCAGCACGTACATGTTCACCAGCCAGATGGACAGCGCCGCGCCGAGTGCCGACAGCCCCAGTGAGATGCCGAACAGGGCGCTCGGCTTGATGTTGCAGTCGGCCTGCTCGAAGGTCTTCGTGAGCTTGAAGAACTCCGGCATCAGCTTGTCCATCAGCGTCTTCCGGTCCACCTCCTGCAGCGCCTGCTTGAGCAGCGAGTCGGCCGCCGAGTTCTGGCGCGCGCTGCGCCCGACCAGCTGGTCGAGCCGGTCGGCGGCGCGGCCCTCGCCGCGCTGCGCGAGGGCGGCGTACAGCAGCGCGACGGTAGCGATCACCAGGGCGCCGATCAGAATCGGGAGCAGCGTTGAGAGCATCGGGGGTGTCCACCTGGAGCGTGGGCAAGTGTGCGGGTTGGGGCTGGCCTCCTGGCCGGGTCTGGGGCGCGCCTCACTGCGCGTCGGCTGCGAACCTGCCGGCTCGGGCGGGCGGCGCGAGCCGCCGTCAGTCGCGCATCAGGATGCGCTCCGCGAACATGTTGCTCGGCAGCTTCACGCCCTTCGCCTCGAGCCGGTTGATGAACGTGGGCCGCACCCCGGTGGCCTCGAACTGGCCGAACGCCCGGCCGTTCTGGTCGATCCCGAGCTGCTTGTACCGGAACACTTCCTGCATGATGATCACGTCCTGCTCCATGTTCATCACCTCGGTGATGTGGGTGATCTTTCTCGGACCGCCCTGGAGCCGGTTCGCCTGGATGATCAGGTCGATGGCGCTGCTCACCTGCTGCCGCATGGCTTTCACGGGCAGCTCGAACCCGCCCATCATGATCATCGTTTCCAGCCGCGTGAGCGCCTCGCGCGGGGTGTTCGAGTGCAGCGTCGCGAGCGACCCGCCGTGACCCGTGTTCATGGCCTGGAGCATGTCGAGCGCCTCGGCGCCGCGCACCTCACCGATGATGATGCGCTCGGGCCGCATGCGCAGGGCGTTCCGCACGCAGTCGCGCGTGGTGACCGCGCCCTTGCCCTCGATGTTGGGCGGCCGCGTTTCGAGCCGCACCACGTGGTCCTGTTGGAGTTGCAGCTCGGCCGCGTCCTCGATGGTGACGACGCGCTCGTCCGTGGGGATGAAGCTGGACAGCGTGTTGAGCAGCGTGGTCTTACCGCACCCCGTACCGCCGGAGATCAGCACGTTGAGGCGGGCCTTGATGCACGCCTCCATCAGCATGGCCATTTCCGGCGTGAACGCTTTGTAGTTCAGCAGGTCTTCGAGCTTCAGCGGGTTCGCCCCGAAGCGCCGGATGCTGAGGCTCGGGCCGTCGAGCGCGATGGGCGGGATGACGGCGTTCACGCGGGAGCCGTCCGGCAACCGGGCGTCCACCATCGGCGACGTCTCGTCCACGCGGCGCCCGATCTTCGACACGATGCGGTCGATGATCTGCATCAGGTGGTCGTTGTCGCGGAACTTCACCTCGGTCTTTTCGAGCTTGCCCCGGCGCTCGACGTAGCACTTGTGCGGGCCGTTCACCAGGATGTCGGACACGGTCGGGTCCTTGAGCAGGATCTCGAGCGGCCCGAACCCGAGCGTCTCGTCCAGCACCTCCTCGATCAGCTTCTCGCGCTCGATCCGGTTGAGCAGCGGGTTCTCGGTGTCGCACAGGTGCTCGATGACGCGGCGGATGTCGCGCCGCATCGCGTCCGAGGACAGGTCCTTGACGCGGGTGAAGTCGAGCCGCTCGACCAGCTTCGAGTGGATCTGGCGCTTCAGCTCGTCGAAGTTCTTGTTCCCGCCCGGGCCGCCGGGGGCGCTCGGGCTGGACAGGCGCGAGATGCCGCTGGCCGGTCCGGTCGGCCCCTGCAGGCCGTTCAGCTTCGAGATGCCCTGTTGCAAACGGCTCATGGTGCTTTGGTCCTAAGTCTCGAGGCCCTGTGTCATTGGCTCGGTGGGCCACCGCCCGGCGGCCCGGCACCAGTGACGACTGGCTGCGTTAGCGCTTGCCGAAGAAGCCCCAGCCGCCCTTGCTGCTGCCCTTCGTATCGACCGGGCCGACCGGTTTGCCGTACAGGGCCTGGGCCAGCCCGTGGACGCTCTGCTGGACGCGGCTCTTGGGCGCGTGCCGGACCAGCGGGTGCCCGGCGACGCGGGCCCCGATCACCGACTTGGTGTCGTTGGGCACCTGCCAGAAGATCGGCTTGCCGATCACCTCTTCGGCCTTCTTCAGGCTGATGCCCTCCTCGATCGAGTCCGCCCCCTGCCGGTTGATGACCACGCGGACCTTTTCCGCAAGGTTCTCCTCGCCGGTCAGGCAGTGGATCAGCCGCACCACGTTCCGCAAGCTCGACAGCTCCAGCTGGGCGACCAGCATGATCACGTCGGCCATCCGGAGGGCCATCAGGTCGGTTGGCAGCAGGCACTTGCTCAGGTCCAGCACCAGGTGCGTGTAAGTGATCTTGAGCAGGTTCAGGATCCGCTCGACGTGCTGCTCGTGGATCCCGCCCACCTCGGCGATCTCGAGCGGGTGCCGGAGGATCGCCAGGCCGGTGCCCTCGTGCTTGGCCATCGCGCGCTTCAGGTAATTCATGTCCAGGCGCTCGATGTTCCGAGCGAGGTCGGCGATGGAGATGTTCTCGAACCCGTTCACCTCCAGGGCGATGTCGGCGTCGCCCAGCGCCAGGTCCAGGTCCACGAGCGCGGCCGAATTGCTCGGGTCCGCGGCCAGGGTAGCGGCCAGGTTCACGGCCAGGGTGGTTGTGCCGACCCCGCCCCGGGAGCCGAGCACCGCGATCATCGAGGACGCGCCGGCGTTCCGGGCCGATGAGCTGCCGCCCATACTCGGGGCGTCCGACCCGCCGCTCTCGCCCAGCGAGCGGCGCAGCGCGTTGAGCATGTCCTCCAGGCCAACCGGGTGCGTCAGGAAATACTTGGCCCCGCGCTGGAGCGACTGGAGCAGGGCCTGGTGGTCGTGGCTGATGGTCAGAATGGGCAGCTTCGGGTGCTCGACCGAGAGCTGGCCGATCATCTGGAGCGCCTTGTTTTTGTCGGCGTCCAGGGTGACGATCACCAGGTCCGGCATTGACGCCTGGATCACCTCGAAAAAGTACTCGTACCGGGCGCATTCGGCTTCGAGCCAAACGAAGTCCACGCCCAGGAGCAGCGTGCGGAGCGACTCGCGGGTCGATTCGGTAGGGTCGACGATCGCGACGCGTTGCATTGTGGCCACCGGATCAAGTTGAGTCGCTAAGTAACTTGGGCACCGAACCGGTCGCGGCGCGAAGGATTCGCGCCACGTCAGAGAACGCTAGAACAATTTTTCCCGCCGTGCCGGGTTTATGGCACCGGCGAACCGCCAACCGGGGGTATCGGCGGGAGTGTCAACACAACGGGCGGAGCCGGCGGGGCCACAGGGGCCAGAGGGGCCAGCAGCACGGGCGGAGCCGGCGGAGCCGACAGTTCGGGCGGAATCGGCGGGGCCAGCGGCAACGCCAAGGGAGCCGCGGGGACCGCCATCGGAGTCTGGTTTACCGGGGCCGCGGTCGTCGGGGCCGGAATAGCCGGAAGGGCGGTCTCGGGCACCGGCGGGGCCAGGTCCGGCAGCATCGGCGGTACCACCGGCACCACCGGGGCCAGGTCCGGCAGCATCGCCGGTACCACCGGCACCACCGGGGCGGTCGCGTTCGGGCGCACCGCGGTGCCGGTGGGCATCGGCTTGATCAACGCGCCGGCCGCGTTGCCGGGGGTATGGGTGATGGCCGGCCCGGTGCAGACGCCGCCCGCACAGGGGTACTTGGCGGCCGACGGATCGCTAACGTACGGTGCGTTGTAACACTTGCCGTTCCAAACCTTACGCTGGCCGCGCGGGGCCTCCAGAATGTTCTCCAGGAACAGCTCGTAATCATCGGGCGTGCGGGTTTCCTGGCCCGGGAGCCGCTTCGGGGTCTGGCACGGGTCCATCGGGTGGACCAGTCGCGGGGTCACGAGGATTACCAGCTCGCTCTCACGGGTGTTGTAGTCTACCCGGCTGAACCCGACCCCGATGAACGGCAGGTCGCCGAGCACCGGCACCTTCTGGGACGACGCGTTCACGCTGGTCTGGATCAGCCCGCCGATGGCGAACGTCTGGCCCGATTCCAGGAGCACCGTGGACCGGACGCTTTGTTCGGTGAAGCCCGGGCTGTTCGCGCCGCCGACGGTGATCCCGAGGCCCTGGTTGACCGCGGTCACCCGGGGGTTGATGTCGAGCCAGATGGCTCCGTTGCCGTACACGATGGGAACGACTTCCAACTCGGTACCGAACGGCACCAGTTGCACGCCCGGCCCGGTGATGCCCGAGGTGCCGCTGAGGATGGCCTGCTGGCCGCCGGCCCGGAAGAACGCCGGGCGCCCGGTCTGGGTCACCACCCGCGGCTCGGCCAGAAACTTCGCCACGCCCTCGGTCCGGAGGGCCTGGAGGGCGCCGAAGAACCGGTTAGGTAGGACCGCGAGTTGCAGGTTCGTGCTGGGGCTGAACGAGGGGGGGGCGGCCGGGGTGGCCGTCTGGATACCGACCAGCCCGCTGATGATGCTGGCGAACGCGGTCCCGTTGCCGGCCCCCGGGAGGACGAAGTCGAACCCGCGGCTGCGGAGCTGGTTACGGTCCACCGACGCGATCACCACGTCGATCTCGACCTGTTGCACCCCGCCCACCTGAATCGCGTTGATCACGTTCGCGTTGTTGCCGCCCACCGCACTGTTGGCGAGCCGGGCCACAATGTCCGCGTCCTGGGGGTTGGTCACGTACCCGCTCAGGATCACGACGTTGCCGATGCCCGGCTGAACGTCCACACTGGCGGTCGGGACCGTCCGCTTGATCAAATTGCGGAGCTGGGTCAGGTCCGGCTGGACGAGCACCTCGTATTTGAGGTCGGGCCGGTCCTTCTGGACGATGGTCAACTGGCTCAGCCCGGGGGACTTGCCGTTGAGCAGCAGCAGCTTGGGGTTGTTCGGGTCTAGCCTGACCCCGAGGATGTCCTCGCGGCTGATCAGGATTTTGGTTGGGATGTCCGGCAACTTCGGGTCGAACGAGGCCTGCCCGCCGAGCGGCACGATGACCGCGCCCGTTTTATCGACGGTCACGGGCGGCACGTCTTTGGGATCGACTTGCTGCGCCCGGACCGTGGTAAGCGCCACCAGCCCGAGAGTCAGAGCTAAAGCCGACGGCGCGAGCCGACGAGCGATACGGTTGCGGTGCATCCTGTCACCTCTCCTCGTATTGGGCGGGTGAACCCGCCCAGATGTCTGATCCCATCGTCTGCTTCGGGCCAGAGCCGGACGGGGTTCGTTTTCTCGGCAGGCGCCATGCCCGCCCGGGCGCCCCGGCAGACCCTTGGCCATCCTGACCGCGAGATTCTGCCGGAAGCTCAATCCTGCACAGAGTTTGGACGCTGGAGCCGGACCTGGTTGCTGTACAGCAACCGGTACCCAGCCCGGGCACTCAGTCGGGCTTCTTCTCCGTCTTGGGGGCGTCCGTCTTGGGGGCGTCCGTCTTCGGGGCGTCTGGCCGGGGGGCGCTCTCGCGGGCCGCCTGCTCAGGCGTCAACTCGGCGACCTTCTTCCACTCGCCCGGCGCAACCTCCTCGTACCGGATCACCGTCGCGCCGTTCGCGGTGATGATGGTCACATCGTGCGTCTTCCGCTTTACGACCGGTGCGGTCTCGACCGGAACCGGAACCGGCACCGGCGGCGGCGCCGGTTGCGGCTCGGCCGGCTTGAACTCGAAGAATTCGCGGGGCGGCGCGCTCTTGGAGCTTTGCAGCCCGACCATGTTGGGCGTCACCCACTGGCCCTGTGCCACGCCGGTCTTCAGGTACTGTTCGAGAGCTTCGGTCAGGTCCCCCATCGCGTTGCTGGCGAAGTCCTTCGGCAGCGTCTTGGTCTCGAAGTCGTCGGCGATCAGATCCTTGGTGATCTGAGTGTTCGGCGCGATGTCGCGTTTTGCGACCAGCACCTTCACCACCACAATTGCCTCCCGGGGCATCGGGGCGACCGCCACCCGCGGCTCCGGCTCGCTGACCGGCTCCATGGGCTTCACCGGCTCCATGGGCTTCACTGGCTCCATGGGCTTCACCGGCTCCATGGGCTTCACCGGCTCCGTGGGCTTCACAGGGTCGGTCGTGGGTGTGCCGCCCGGGTTGTCCTTGCTGTTCGGAGCGACCGGGCCGGCAACGGCAGCTTTGTCCTTATCATCGGACAGGAGCTTGATGACATCATCGATGTTGTAAAGCCGGTCCGATTCAGTGGTCTTGTTCGGGTGGCGCAGCAGGAGTTCGAGGTTGCACCCCCGGCTCTTGGCGAGCGACAGGAGTAGCGCCTGCTTCTCCGTAACCGCGAACGACACCGTGTTCATGGTCGGGAACGTGCCGTTGGTGTCCTTGTGGTACGCGGTGTGGGTGTCGACCGCGACGACCAGCATGTTTACCAACAGCGGGAACGCCTCCAGCTTATTGTTCAGCCGCAGGGTGGCGTTCACGTTCACCCGGCTGCCCGGCCCGACGAACCCGGCGGCCGCGTTGGACGCCCCGATCTGGAGCGATGCCATGTCGAACCCGTCCGGCAGCGTGATGTTGCCGACGCGGAGATCCGGCGTGCTGATCGTCTCATCGGCCCGCAGCGGCCGGGACAGGCTCTTGCCTTCCAGCTCCTGGGGGTTGAGGATCGCGGCCGAGGGCACAGCCTCCTTGGGCCGCTTGGCCCACTTCACCAGACCGCCCTCGCGAAACAGGTCTTCCTTGGCGAACATCGTGCCCACCGGAAGGTCCTTTGCGACGAGGATCACGTCCACTTGCTCGATCGGCTTGGCCTTCATCTGGGACGTCAGAAACGCGGCCACGAGGCCGCACCCGACTGCCACCACGATCAGGATGATGTTCTTCTGTTTCATCGGTGCTGACCCTCGGAGGACGAATGGCCAAACGGCTCGCGGCCCACACTCGTCCCAGAGGAAGGGACGCCCGGTGCCGCCCACGGGCACGCGGCTCACACGGCCGCGTGTCCCGGCTCCGGTCGTCCGCGGGAGCGGGCTTGACCGGGGCCTCGAAGCCCGCTGTTGGTCGTGACCCGGACGGCTTTACGGGCTTTACCGGCTTTACCGGCTAGGCTCGATGTGCCGTTTTTTCTCCCCGTCCTCAGAATCGACCGGGCGGGGCGGGTTCCTTCAATGTTTCAGATGTTCCGGAGCGTGCGGAAAGTTCGCAGCTTACCGGTTCTCTAGTTCATCCCGGGCCGCCAGGTCGTCGCCGGCGGCCGGATTTTTAGATTCGGCAAGAAATGCGCTCGTTTCCTGACCGACTGTAGTGGTCGGGCCAACTGGCGCCGGTCAGTTCAGGATCAGCATGTAAGCCAGGTACAGCAAAAACCCGACGCACAGCGGGATGCCATATGGCAACTTCGTCCACCGGGCGCGGCGGTCGTGCGCCCGCTTGCTTGCGGCGCTCACCTGCCCGGTGCCGAACATGTGCAAGTCGCTGAAGATCTCGCGCACCATCCCGGCGTTCTGACCGAACTGCCTACGGATGAAGATGATAATCAGCCCGAACGCACCCCCGACCACCGCCCCGAAGCAGAATGCCCAGAACACCACGCCCAATCCGTGAAGGGCGAACCCGTGCGTGTGGGCCGTCGTCGCGCCGCTGCCGAAGAACGCGCCCGCCCAGGCCCCGAACCCCATCTGCATCTTCACGTCCCCTGCCCCGACCCCGCCGATCGCCAACATCGGGAGCAGCAGCACGAACCCCAGCAGCGTGCCCAGGACCGCCATGCCGAACCCGCCGGTGCCGGCGTCCACGGCAATTCCGCAGTCGTGCATCGCGCCGAGCGCCCAGCCGCTGAGGACCAGCGGGAAGGTGATCCAGTTGGGCACCTTCAGCGCCCAACCGTCGATAAACGCAGCCAGGATCATGCCGAACGCGATGACCAGCAACGGGCCGCCGTTGAGCCCCTCCGGCCGGATCGCAGCCCAGATCTGGTGCGCCGCGACCGCGGCCCCCACCCACAGTACGGCGAACACCGGCATGCGGGCCAAGTGCAGTACGAACGCGCGGTCGATGCCGAGGTCGTCGCCGCCAGGCGCGGGCACGGGGTCCGGGTGCAGAACGGGAGGGGCGTTGCTCATCGTGGGACGTACCTGTTAAGGGGTTCGGGCACTTCGGAATCGTGGAGCGAAATGAGGGCCGGGCAGTTACGACACGGGCCGGGCCGCCGCAGCGGACCGGCCCGTGTCGCACGACAACTGAGTACGAGCCGCTGCATTTAGCTGGCCGACGGCGGCTTGAGGCCGCTGCCGACGAAGGAGAAGGTGCTGTTGGCGTTGGAGCCGAGGGTGGTGATGGCGGCGATGCACACCACCACGATCAGGGCCAGCATGACCGCGTACTCGACCGCGGTCGGGCCGTCTTCCGCCTTAACGAAGTTCACCAGACGCTTGGTCAGACTACGCATCGCACACTCCAAGTAAGGTAGCCGGGTTCACACTCGGGGTTTGTCGAGTCGATTTACCGGGACACCCAACAATTAGTTCACGTCTCGGGCCGGTGCAAACGGTCGCGGCATTTTTTCTGCTCTGACCCTGCCAATTCGCGCAGTCTGGAAAACCGTCCCGGCTGTCATGGCCGGCGCGACCGCGATTGCGATAACAGAAGAGTCTGGTCACACCTGTTGTTTCGGTTCGCCGCGCTCGCGCGGTTTTGAGGGCCACCCTGTGTCTGACGCCTCTTCCCGCACCAGCCTTACCACCACCGGCGGCACCGGCCGCGCTCCCAACCGGGCCATGCTCCGGGCCGTCGGGTTCACCGACGAGGACTTCGAAAAGCCTGTGGTCGGAGTCGCCTCGCTGTTCAGCGACATAACGCCGTGCAACGCGCACCTGGACCGTCTCGCGGAGAAGGGGCGCGAGGGCGTCCGCGCCGCCGGCGGCGTGCCCCAGACGTTCGGCGCGCCCACGGTGTCCGATGGCATCAGCATGGGCCACAAGGGCATGCGGTACTCGCTGGTTAGCCGCGAGGTGATCGCGGACTGCCTGGAAACCGTCTGCGGGGCGATGAACCATGACGGCCTTTTAGCTTTCGGCGGGTGCGACAAGAACATGCCCGGGTGCGTGATGGCGATGGCGCGCCTCAACATCCCGAGCGTGTTCGTGTACGGCGGGAGCATCATGCCCGGGGTCGGCGCGCACGGCGAAGACCTCGACATCGTGTCCATCTTCGAAGCCGTCGGTCAATTTCAGGCCGGCAAGATCGACCAGAAGGCGCTCCACAAGGTGGAGTGCGAGAGCTGCCCGGGGCACGGGTCGTGCGGCGGCATGTACACCGCGAACACCATGTCCAGCGCCATCGAGGCGATGGGGCTCGCGCTCCCGTATGGGGCCAGCAACCCCGCCGTGACCGCGGCGAAGGACCGCGAGAGCTTCCTCGCGGGCAAAGCGGTCATGCGGTGCATCGAGAGGAACATCCGCCCGCGCGACATCATCACCCGCAAGAGCCTGGAGAACGCGTACACGTTTGTCCTCGCGCTCGGCGGCAGCACGAACGCGGTGCTGCACCTGATGGCGATCGCGCGTGAGGCCGGGGTCGAGTGGCACCTGGAGGACTTCGACCGGCTCGCGGCCAAGACCCCGCACCTCGCAGACCTGAAGCCGGGCGGCAAGTACGTCATGTTCGACCTGTACCGCGTCGGCGGCACGCCCGCCGTGCTGAAGGCGCTGCTCGACAAAGGCTACCTGCACGGCGACTGCATAACGGTAACGGGGCAGACCCTCGCGGAGAACCTCAGGGACGTGCCGAGCGTGTACGAGAAGCCCCAGAAGGTGGTTCATCCGTTCGAAAAGCCCCTGTTCGACCACGGCATTCACGTCGTCCTGAAGGGCAACCTCGCCCCCGAGGGGGCGGTTGCGAAGGTGGCTGGCCTGAAACAGCGGCGCATCACCGGGCCGGCGAAGGTGTTCGACGGCGAGGAGGCGTGCTTCCAGGCGATCCAGGCGCGGCAGATCGTCGCGGGCGACGTGGTGGTGATTCGCGGCGAAGGGCCGGTCGGCGGTCCCGGGATGCGCGAGATGCTGAGCATCACCGGCGCACTCATGGGTCAGGGGCTGGGCGAAACCGTGGGCCTCATCACGGACGGCCGGTTCAGCGGCGGCACGCACGGACTCGTTGTCGGCCACGTCGCCCCGGAAGCCTGGGTCGGCGGGGCGATCGCGCTGATCGAGAACGGCGACTCGATCACCATCGACGGCGACGAGAAGACGCTCACGCTGAACGTGTCCGCAGCGGAACTTCAGGCGCGCAGAGCGAACTGGAAGGCGCCCGCGCTTCGGGTCACGGGCGGCGTCCTTGCGAAGTACGCGCGGCTCGCCAAGTCCGCGAGCGAGGGCGCCGGGACGGGCTGACGTCGGTGATGGGCCGCGGCCCATTCGCACGGTAAACCGCCCGATGCTCGCTTTCCGTCTCAACCTGATTGTGACCGGACTCGTGCTGTCGGGCAAGGCGCTCGTCGCGCTCGGACTCCGACGCCGAGCCGGCCGGGTGGCGGCGCGTGCTCGGCGTCGGACTCCGCCAGGAGGCGTCCAAGTTCGCGCTCCCGGCGTTCGGACTGAAGGTGCTCGATGCGCCCGGCACGCTCGAAGAGCGGCCGTGCAGACGCCCGGGGCGTTCCTTCGGGCCGAGATGGTGTGGCTGCTGGCCAGCAACCGGAGTTCGCGGGGCTGCCGCTCGGCACCACCGTCGATCTGCCGGCGAACGACCGCTCCGAGCGCGACGTGGACTTGGTGGTGCTGCGGCCGGCCGACTTCGACCGGACCGATGCGGGCTTCGTGAACTTCGCGCGAGTTCGGCCGGCAACTGATCGCGGCCCGGGCGCGCGACACGTGCTGCGGCCTCCGCGCGCGACGCGGAGTTCTTGCCCCCGCGTTTGCACCGCAAGCTGCTCGAGACCAGCGGTGCGCGGCTGCGCCGCGAACTCGGTGACGTCGGCGTGTCGGTGGTGCGGGATGCAAAAGTGTTGGTCGGCGCGCTGCCGGACATCGGTTTCGGTCACGGGTTCATCCCCATCGGCACCCTTCACCTCCCGACCGCGAGCGGCACGCGCGTCGGCGCGGTCAGCGTGAAGGCGCCGAAGGGCACGGGAGACGCGTACCCGGCCGCGTTCGCCCGCGCGCTGGCTCGCTGCCGCGAGGCGTGACCGCGAATCGCCCGCGCGATACACTGGCCGGGGACGCACACCCCCGGTCAGGAAGGACTAGCCATGTCTCGGCTCGCGCTCGGTTCGCTCACGCTTCTGACGCTCGCCCTCCCGGTGCCCCTCACGCCCACGCGGGCCGCCGCGCCGGTCGCGGCCGAGGCGAAGCCGGAGGCCACCGCCGAGCTGGTGAAGACCGCGCAGGGGATGTTCAAAGACCTCAAGACGACAACGCTGGACAACGGGCTGCGGGTCTACCTGCTGCCGGTGAAGGGGTCGCCGGTGGTGACCACGATGGTGGCCTACCGGGTCGGGGCGGCCGACGAGGAGAAGGACCAGACCGGGCTGTCGCACTACCTCGAACACCTGATGTTCAAGGGCACCGCCAAGTTGATGCCGGGGGACATCGACCGCGCCACCCAGCGCAACGGCGGGCGCAACAACGCGTACACCTCGGAGGACATGACCGTCTACCACTTCGATTTCGCCGCCGACCGCTGGGAGCAGGCGCTGGAGATCGAGGCCGACCGCATGCGCAACATCCGCATCGACGAGAAGCACGAGTTCGAGCAGGAGAAGGGCGCCGTCATCGCCGAACTCGAAGGCGGCGAGGACAACCCGTGGGACCTGGAGTACAAGGCGATCCTCGCTCTGCTGTGGCCCAAGGACTCGCCGTACTCGCACCCGGTCATCGGGCAGAGGGAGCACGTGCGCGGCGCGACCGCCGAGGTCATCAAGCGGCACTACGACAAGTGGTACCACCCGAGCAACGCGGCGCTCGTGGTGGTCGGCGGGTTCGACGCGGACGCGGCGCTGAAAAAGATCACGGCCCTGTTCGGCGCGCTGCCGAAGTGCGAACTGCCGCCACGAAAGAAGGCCACCTTCTTCCCCGAGCGCGGCGAGCCGGCGCGCAAGGAGTTCGAGAGCAAGTTCGACGTGCCGCGGCTGATGGTCGGGTTCAACACGGTGACCGTCGGCACCCCCGAGGACCCGGTCCTCGACGTGATATCGGACATCCTCGCCAGCGGCAAAACCTCCCGCATGTACCGCAAGCTGGTGGAGGACGAGCGGATCGCGTCGGAGGTGAGCGCGGGCAACTACGCCGGGCGCTACCCGGGCTGGTTCGGCGTGAACGTCGAACTGCTCCAGGGCAAAGACCGTAAGAGGGCCGAGGAGCTGGTCTTCGCCGAGATCGGGAAGTTGGCAGCCGAGGCGGTCACGGACGCGGAACTGGCCCGCGCGCGGCGCAAGATCCTCGCGCAGTTCGTATTCTCGCGCGAGAGCGCCCACAGCCTTGCGGACGCGATCTCCCGAACCAGCACCTACCCGGGCGGCGAGGACGTCGCCAAGTTCTTCGAGAAGTACCTCGAGGCGGTCGGCAAGGTGACGAAGGCCGACATCCAGCGCGTAGCCAAGCGGTACCTGGTGCGCAACCAGTCCGCCATCGTTTGGAGCGTGCCTAAGGAGGAGCCGAAGAAAGGCGGAGGGGGGAAGGGCGACGGCGGAAAGCAAAGTCCACGCCGCACTCCCCTTTTGTCCGCCTGCCGCCTGCCGCCCTCCGCCCTCCGCGCTGAGGCCGGCGCCGACGGGTTCTCACTCGCCGCGGCCAAGAAGCTTACCCTGCCAAACGGCCTGACCGTGATCCTGCTCGAGGACCACCGGCTGCCCGTGATCGTGGGCTCGCTCGAGGTGGCCGACGTGCGCCTGCGCGAGCCGCTCGACAAACTCGGCGTCGCCACCCTGACGGGCAACCTGCTCGAGGAGGGCACCGCGAAGCACAAGGGCAAGGAGATTTCGGCGCTGATCGAGGACACCGGCGGGAGCCTGACGCTCTCGTCCAGCGGCGGCACGTTCCGCGTGCTCACCCCCGACACCGACCTGGGGCTGGGGCTGCTGTTCGAGTGCCTCCAAACTCCGAGCTTTCCCGAGGACGCGCTCGAGCGCCAGCGCGAGCAGCAGTTGTCGGCCATCGCGGACGCGGAGACGCAGCCGCGGGCGAGGGCCAGCAAGTTGTTCAACGCGGCCGTTTACGGCGACCACCCGAGCGGGCGCCCGGCACTGGGCAAGAAGGAGGTCGTCGAGAAGCTGACCGTCGCCGACGTTAGAGCGTTCCACCAGAAGACGTTCGCCCCGAACTTCTCGACCATCGCGCTCGTCGGGGATTTCAAGACCGACGAGATGATCAAGAAGGTCGAGGCGCTCACGAACGGCTGGAAGCGGTCGGAGCTGGGCAAGCCCGAGGTGGTTGCCCCGCCGAAGCCGGCCGCCGCGGAGCAGATCGTCAGCGACCCGAACGCGTCTCAGGTCCACGTGTTCATCGGGCAACTCGGCGTCACCCGCAACGACCCGGACTACTACAAACTGCTGGTCATGGACAACGTGCTCGGCACCGGTCCGGGCTTCACGGACCGCCTGTCGTCCACGCTGCGCGATCGGCAGGGGCTGGCGTACACCGTGACCGCGACCATCGCGTCGAACGCCGGCAAGCAGCCGGGCACGTTCACCGGGTTCGTGGGCACGTTCCCGGACAAGTTCCTGGACGTGAAGCGCGGGTTCTTCAAGGAGGTGAACCGGCTCCGCGACGAGGCCCCGACGGCGCAGGAGGTGGACGACGCGAAAAAGTACCTGCTCGGGAGCCTGCCGTTCAAGTTCACCACCCTGTCCGGGGTCGCGGGCGAACTGCTGGCCGCCGAGCGGTACGGCCTCGGGTTCGACCACGTCGAGAGGTACCGCAAAGAGGTGGGGGCGGTGACCCCGGCCGATGTGCAGGCGATGGCCAAGAAGCACCTCGACCCGAAGGCGTTCACTCTGGTAGCGGTCGGTGCCGTGGACAAGGACGGCAAGCCGCTGGAGAAGAAGAAGTAGCCCGTGCTCAGTTCTCCGTGTCGAGTTCCGAGCATGGGCGGGCCGGGGCGGGCGCGGGCGCTCAACAGGTCGCGACCGGCGCTGAACGCGGAGAACTGAAAACGATCCCGCAGCGTAGAATTGTGCACGCCCCCACCGTCTGACCGGAGCCGCGGGTATGAGTCTCGACGCCAAGCCCAACCCGACCAGCGCGTCGGCGC
>JBJSXS010000345.1:0-3066 GCA_046086545.1 Gemmata sp. | reverse complement strand
AGGCAGGAGGGCAGTGGTTCGGCAATGCAGCTGACAACTAACCCAGTATTTTAGCTCGGGCGCCCGAAAGTCGCAATCGGAAAGTTCGGAAAGTTCGGGCCGGCTCACAGCGGGAACGAGCCGTCGTACTCGCCCGCGGTGAACCGGCCCTTCGATGCAGGAACGCGGTCACGCGCGGTGCCATAAAGTCGCACCTCTCGGCCCGGTAGTCGCACGCGTCCACGCCCACTTCACAAACAAGTGGTTCAGCCAGGTTGTCTGGCCCCCCACGCGAGGAACACGCTCTCGCACCGAATCCGGGCGCGGTAGGAACGCGCCTCCGCGAACCCGCCCGTGCAGAAGTCGCTCGGGACCCGGAGCGTGTCGTCGGGGGCGACGCGCGCGGTCATGGCCTCGAGGAGCGTGTCGTTGTGGCGGTTGACCGCTTCGGCGGAGACCCGGAGGCGCGCCCGCGGGGCGCCGTGCGGCCTTATCCTCGCGCGACATGAACGGGCGCCGCAGTACTCGGTGACGCTCCCGTGACCGAAACGCGTGTCGGCCGTGAACCACAACTGCGTGCCTCCTCCGGTCATCAGTGGCCCGTTGTCGGCGGTCAGCAGGAACGGTCACCCGCCGTGGCGTTCCGGCTCTCCGCGTCACCGAAAACGGGCCACTGATGACGGATCACTCACTACTTCCCGTCGCTGATCCGCATGTTCCGGATCGCGACGCCGCCGAACTCGGCGCGCACCGTGAACGGCCCCTTCTCCTGCGTGGTTTTCTTGGTGTCCACCTTCTCGCCGTTCACCTTGTACTCGACGGCCTTGTCCTTCACGACGATCTCCATCGTGTTCCACTCGTTCAGCTTGATGCCCTTCAGGTTCTTGGCGGTCGGGTTGATGTCGAACTTGGTGCCGAGGAACAGCAGGTCGTTGTTGCACTTGTCGTCGGGCTTGAAATCGAACTTGATGGTGAAGTTGCCGCTCACGGGCGCGACGGTTTCGATGTACCGGTCGCCCTTCACCGCCGGGTCGATCACCAGCTCGCCCCCTTTCACCACGAACCGCTTGTCGAACGCATCGGTTTTGCCCTCCAGCGGCACCGTCTTGCCGTCCTTGCCGGTGGCCTTCTGCTGCCAGCCGTCAAGGTTCTTGCCGTTGAACAGCAGCTTGTAGCCCGATTCGAGCTTGAACTCGTCGGCCGCGACGACGCAGGTCGCGGTCGCGCACACCAAGAGGGCACAGGAGAGCAGACGCATGGGGCACCTCGGAAGGGACACGGGGGAGGAATGTTCGCCGCGGCCCGAAGGAGGGCGCGGCGGTGGGGGGAACTACTTCGCGCTCGCCCACCTGTTGGTGAGCGCGGCGAAGTCGGGGCTGGCATCCTTGCTCTGGGGGGCGCGGAGCGCGCGCGCCCACAGGCGGGCGTACGCACCGTTCTGCACCGCGTCGGCGAGAATCACTTTACGCGTGCGCGGGTGAACGCGCAACAGGTTCAGGTCGAACAGCGTCCGCAGGTCGGCGCGCAGGGGGATCGCGTTCCTGACCTCGGTCGGCCCCTCGGGGTCGATCAGCGCCACCTCGAGAACGGCTTCCGCGTCGGCCCCGGAAACCGCGCACTTGCCGCCGTAGGCCGCTAGCACCTTCTGGCGGAAGTGCTCCGGTCCGCGGCGCTGGAGCACCCCGCGCCACGCGACGTCCGACACGCCCGCCGGCGCCTCCGCCGCGAGCGCGCCCCTCGACACCGCCGGCGCCGCGGGGGCGCGCTTCGCGTTCGACCTCGCGACCGGCGCCGGGCCCAGCAGCGCGTTGGCCTCCTCCGGGAAGTTGGTGCCGAGCTTGAGGGCTCGCTCCAGGTCCGGTTTCGCGCCGGCGGCGTCACCCAGGTGGTGCCTGGTGTGCCCGCGGTAGTAGTACGCGTCGCCCATCTTGGGGAACGCCTTCACCAACTCGTCGCAGAACTTGACGCAGTCGGCCGACAGCTTCGTTCCGGCGCGCGCCTTCGCCAGGCCCGCGAGCGTCGCGGTGTACTTCTGGTCGTCGATCTTTCGGAACCCCACGAAGTTCGCGCACGCGGACTTGAACTTGTCGAACGCCTTGCCGCGCAGCTCCGCGGGCGGCAGCAGCACCTTCCCGGTGCCGCGCGCCACGAACTGCTCGCCTTGCTTCACGACCTCTTCGACGGTGAACGCTCCCCACAGCACGTACCTCTTGGGTGTGCCGTACCCGCTGATGACGTACACGGTGCCGCCCCCGGCCCGCTGCACCGTGGCGAGCTTCGAGAACACGCCCATGCGGGTGGCGAGCAGCGCGTCGGCCCCGTTCGGGAACCGGCCCGCCTTTTCGATGTTGAAGTACTGAAGGAACGGGGGGCTCATGGCGTGGCTCCTGTGCGCAGAGCCACAGATTACCGCGCGGGATCGCGCGGTGCCAGCACCGTGAGCGCGGCGTTTCAGGTTCGCGGCACGAACACCATGAGCGCGCCGGTTCGAGCCGCGAACCTCGCCGGCGTGCGGGCACCTCCACTTCGCGCTCGCCCGGCGCCTTCGCGCTTGGTGGGCCGCCCGGCCGCCGTTCCGCAGCGCGGGCTGCAAGGGGGGGCAGGCCCGGCCAAACGAAGACCGGCGCCGCACGTCAGTGCGGCGCCGGTGGGACGTGAGTTACGCGGGCGGGGGCGGGTCGCCCTAGTTGTCTTTCTTCCTCGGCTCGCCCTTCGGCGCCGGCGGCACGACCGGGCTCTTGGGCGGTTCGAACTTCGGGGCCGGAACCGGGGTCGTGCCGCCCTTCGGTGCCGGGACCTGTGGCGGCGCCGGATCGGTCTTTGGTTTCGTCACCGGCGGCGTCACCGGCGGCGTCACCGGCGGCGTCACCGGCGGCTTCGGCGGCTCGACCTTCGGTTTCGGGTCGGGCACCGGGGTCGGCGGCGTCACCGGCGGCTTCGGCGGCTCGACCTTCGGTTTGGGATCGACCTTGGGGTTCGGTAGCGGCTCGACCTTCGGTTTGGGATCGACCTTGGGGTTCGGTAGCGGCTCGACCTTCGGTTTGGGATCGACCTTGGGGTTCGGTAGCGGCTCGACCTTCGGTTTGG
>JBJSXS010000344.1:0-2283 GCA_046086545.1 Gemmata sp. | reverse complement strand
CGACGCGCCGGCGCCGACCGGCGGGCGCATCGCTTCGGGCGCCGAGGACGTGAAGCGGCTGGTGGTGGTCGACCAAAAGCCCATCGGGCGCACCCCGCGGTCGAACCTCGCGACCTACACCGGGCTGTTCGACCACGTGCGCAAGCTGTTCGCCGGCACCAAAACGGCCCGTGCCCGCAAGTACGGCGCCGGCCGGTTCTCGTTCAACGTGGCCGGCGGGCGGTGCGAGAACTGCGCCGGCGAGGGGTTCGTGATGGTCGAACTGCTGTTCCTGCCGAGCGTTTACGCCCCGTGCCCCGTGTGCCGCGGCACGCGGTACAACGCGAAGACGCTGGAGATCTCGTACCGCGACAAGAGCGTCGCGGACGTCCTCGGCATGACGGTGGACGCGGCCGGGGAGTTCTTCGCGCACGAACCCCAAGTCCGGCGGGCCCTTCAGGCGCTGCGGGACGTGGGCCTCGGATACCTGCGACTGGGACAGCCGGCGACGGAGCTGTCCGGCGGCGAAGCGCAGCGCATCAAGCTCGCCACCGAGTTGCAACGCGCCGAGCGGGGCAAGAGCCTGTACGTCCTCGACGAGCCGACCACCGGGCTGCACCCCGCGGACGTGGACAAGTTACTCGCCCAGCTGAGCGGGCTGGTGGACGCGGGAAACACGGTGGTGGTAGTCGAGCACGACATGCGGGTGGTCGCGGCGAGCGACTGGGTGATCGACGTGGGCCCGGGGGCGGGCGACGAGGGCGGCGCGATCGTCGCCGCCGGCCCGCCCGCGGAGGTCGCCCGGGCGACGGGAAGCCGGACCGCGCCGCACCTGCTCCGCGCGCTGGCCGGCGGGTGACCGCCCGTCGAGAAGAACACGGCGCCGTGTGGGCCTCCGGGGCCGGCGCTTCACGCCCCGCAAAACGCCGGCCACAGAAAACGGCCCGCGGGCCCCCGTTCTCAGTACCACTCGCGCTTGTCCGCAACGTTCCGCAGCGGTTCGCCCCGCGTGAACCTCCCCACGTTATCGAGCAGCACCTCCAGGTGCCGGCCGGCGATGCGCGGCGAGTACCCGGCGACGTGCGGGGTCAGGATCACGCGCCCCGGCATCCTCCAGAGCGCGTGGCCCGGCGGCAGCGGTTCGGTCTCGAACACGTCCAGCGCCGCGCCCGCCAGTTCGCCCGCGTCCAGTGCGGCGACCAGATCGTCCAGCAAGACGATGGCCCCGCGGCCGATGTTGATCAGGTGCGCGTCGCTCTTCATTTGTTGGAACTGCGTACGGCCGAACATCCCCTCCGTGCGCGGCGTGTGGGGTGCCGCGATGACCACGTAATCGCTCTCCGCAAGCAACTTCGGCAGCTGCTCGAGGGGCCACAGCGCGGCAACCTCCGGCGGCCGGTCCGCGGGTCGCGGGTCCACGGCGACGACGCGCAGCCCGAACGCCGCGGCGCGACGGGCCACCTCGCGCCCGATCGCACCGAACCCGACCACGCCGAGCGTCGCGTCGGCGAGGTGCCGGTGGGCGCGGTCGATGTCGTTGACGGTGCCCGGCCCTGAGGTGAAGGCGACCCGCGCCCCTTCCCCGCCGACCGGCGCCCACTTGCCCGCCGCGGCTTGCAGCACGTAGACGTGCAGGTTGCGGGCGAAGCAGATGACGTAGCCCATCACCTGATCCGCGATCACGTCGGAGAAGAGCCCGCGCATGTTGGTGAGCACGCACGGGTGGGATACGAGTTCGGGGAAGATGTAGTGTTCGAGGCTGGCCGTCGGCGCCTGCACCCACCGCAGGTTCGGGGCGGCCGCGAGCAACCGCGGCGTGAGCTTGCCGAAGAACGCGTCCGCGCCGGGCATGTGTTCGAGCGCGTGCGCCTCGTCCCGCGCGTTCACCACTTGCGTCTGGGCGGCAGCGGCGGTGACCCGGGCGAGGCGCTCGGGCTCGACGGGCGGATGGATAACCAGTTTCATCGCAGCGGCTCGCGGTAAGGAGAAGGTGCCGGCGAACCCGGCGACGCCCTACCCGCTCAATTACACAGGCGCGCCCGGATCGTGTACCCGGGGCGAGCCGCGCCGGCCGGGGCGGCCCTCAGCCGCCGCGCGCCCGCGCCGCGCGCAACGCTCACGCGGATCGCGCGATGCGCCGGCGGGGCGGCGGGCGCCAAAAGCGAAATAGTGGACCGCGGCGCCGGCAATTTTCCTAAGAAACTAGACTCCAGCGGCTCGCACACATTGAGGGGTGTCTGAATGCTCGGTGAGACGGCGGCGGTCGGTGAAGCGGGGTTCGCGGAACTGGGTCTTGACAGTCGG
>JBJSXS010000343.1:0-4290 GCA_046086545.1 Gemmata sp. | reverse complement strand
CGACACCTAACCGGTTGTGAACCCGCGGCCCGCCCCGGACGTCTGATCCCGGTCGGGCCGCGGCGCTTCTGTGTTACATCGGCCCGATGTAGGGGTTTACAATGTGTGTGGCGCGATCCCGCGCCGGAGGACGTGACCATCAGTAAGGCATTCGAAACCCAGCGGGACGAGTTCTCGGTCGCGAGCGAAAAGGCGGTCCTGGTCAGCGTGTCGCTGCCCGAGCGCCCGTGGCCCAACGAGGCCGACCCGTGCGACGAGATCCGCGGGCTGGCCGAGTCCGCGGGCGCCGCCGTCGTCGGCCAGCTCACCCAGAAGCGGCAGGACGTGCAACTCGCGACCTATCTGGGCTCGGGGAAGGTCGGCGAGCTGCACGAGTTGGTCGAGGCGGCCGACGCAGACGTCGTCATCTTCGATAACGACCTGCTCCCGGGGCAGGCGCGCAACCTCGAAAAAGCGCTCGGCGTGAAGGTGCTCGACCGCAGCGAGCTGATCCTCGACATCTTCGCGGGGCGGGCGCGCACCGCCGAGTCCAAGCTCCAGGTCGAACTCACACAGCTCGAATACTCGCTCCCGCGGCTCAAACAGATGTGGAGCCACCTGTCGCGGCAGAAGGGCGGCGGGATCGGGCTGCGCGGGCTCGGTGAGACGCAGCTCGAAAGCGACCGCCGGCTCGTGCAGCACCGCATCCGCGACCTCAAGCACAAGCTCGACGAGGTGCTCGCGCGCAAGGAGCGCGAGGTCAAGACCCGGGCGGCGGAACACACCGTCTCGCTCGTCGGGTACACGAACGCGGGCAAGTCGCAGCTGATGAACACGCTCACCAAGGCGGGCGTGTACGTGCAGAACCAGCTGTTCTCCACGCTCGACACGCGCACCCGGCAGTGGCACATCCGCGACTGGGGCCGCGTGCTGCTGAGCGACACGGTCGGCTTCATCCGCGACCTGCCGCACCACCTCGTTGCGTCGTTCAAGGCAACGCTGTCCGAGGCGCGGCACGCGAAGTTGCTGCTGCACGTCGTGGACGCGAGCAGCCCGCAGGCGGAGGGCCACATCCGCGCCGTGACCGCGGTGTTGAAGGAACTGGAGTGCGACGGCAAGGCGACCATTCTGGTGCTGAACAAGATCGACAGGCTTCAGGACCGGTCGGTGCTGACGCTTCTGGAGGCGCACCACCCGCGCGCCATCGCGGTGAGCGGCCTCACCGGAGAGGGCGCCGCTCAACTGGAAGACGCGGTGATGGAGGCGCTCGCGGCCGACTTCGCGGAAGCCGAGATCGTCACCGACTCGGGCAACGGGAAGGTGCTGGCGTTCCTGAACGCGCACGCGGAAATCTACCGCCAGGAGTTCCGCGACGACGCGAACGAGGTGCTGATCCGCTGCCACTTACCCAAGCACTTGCTGCACCACATCGCCGGCCCAACGGTGAAGGTGCGCTTCGTGGACCGCGAACCGAAACCCGCCCCGGCGGACGCGAAAGAACGCGAGAGCGCGTGAGGGGTGCCCTCGCGCCCGCTCCAACGGCGGCGGGCGCCTCGATCGGCTCGAAACACTGCCGCGTCCGGCCCGTCATGAGGACCGGGCCTCACCGCACCTTCGCGCGGAACTTCACCGTGCCGCTCTGCCCGGGGAGGATCGTGCCCGGCAGTTCCCACCGCACGATCACCGAGCCGACCTCGTTCTCCGCGACCGTGAAGTTCGACGCGCGGTCCGACTGCGCGGAGCCTTCGATGTACTCCAGCCGCCCGCTCAGGCTGTCGCTAACGACGACGTCGGTCACCGGGTTCGCGCCGGTGTTCGCGTACCTGATGGTGATGGTCACAACCTCGCCGGCGCCCTTCGGGCCGGGCGGGTCCACGCTCTTGGTCACCGTCAGCGGGCACAGGAACGGGAACGCGGTGAGCTGCTCCGGTTCCACGACGACGCCGACCACCTTCACGCCTTGTACTTGCCCGAAGGCGGCGGGGCGGCTCACGCCGACGTAGAACGCGGTGCCCACGCGCCCGACGAACGACGCCGGCCGCACGCGCCCGATGAGCCCGGCCGGCTTATCGATGCCGATGTCCACCATCGCCGCCTGCCGGTCCCGCACCAGCCCGGTGGCCACCGCGCCGACGTGGACGAGCGGTTGCTGGCGGTGTTCGAACCCGCCCGGCTGCACTTCGGTCTTGCGGACCATGAACCGCGGCGAGCAGATGCACACCACGTTCGACGTGGTCACCTTGCGGCGCCCGCCCAGCGTGTACTCGACGCCCACGTCGGTCGGGTCCAGCCCGCCCAGCCGCCCGCCCGGGCCGATCCCGAGGGGCGCGCCCTTGTCGCCGCCGTCCACGAAGCACTCTTCTTTCGGCCCCTTCGGTCCGAGCAGCGGGTCGTAGAACGGCACCGCGAGGTACGGCAGGACCGGCGGCGCGACCGGCGCCCGCAGGTACTTCTCGCCCGGCAGCAGGACCGTGCCCTCGATGGCGTAGGCGCGGAGCTGCTCCGCGGTCGGGCGCAGGTTGCCGAGCCGCACGAGGGCCATGAGCCGGCCGTTCGCCAGCGCGGCCTTGACCGCCGCCTCCTCGGTGCCGTCGGGCATCTCGACCGGTGCGTTCGGGCCGACTTCCGCCGGCACCGCCTTGTCCGGGTCCTCCAGGTAGATGACCTTTGTGATGACCGCGCCCTTCAGCGCGCGCTCGATGTCTGCCGCCGAGAAGGTGAGCGGGATCGGGTAGTCCATGTACTTCATGCCGGGCCGCGGGACCAGCGTGCCGCGCACCTCGACTTCCGGGTACAGCAGCTTGCCCGGCGCGTACGGCAGGTTCGACAGCTCGAAACGATAGGCGTAGCCCGGGCGCAGGCCCATCACGGCGGGCGTGTCGTACATGTGGCTGTTCGCGGTGCCCGGGAACGCGGTGACGCGCACGTCCTTCGGCACGAGGAACTTGGCTGCGACCAGCGGGGCCGGGACCGGCAGCCCGGTGCCGGGCTGGGGCGCCGTGGCGGCCGGGGCGAGCGCGCCGAACCCCGCGACCCCGGCCGGCGGACCCTGCGTCGGCACCGGCACCGGGGCGGGCTGCGCGCCGGAGAACCCCTGACTCACCGCGAGCGCGCCGAGCAACGTGAGCGTCTTCGCCTTCATGACCGACCCCCGGCGGGAAGTTGCAAGTTCCAGAGTTCCCGGTTCCAAATTGAAGAACGGTGTCTTCGCGTTTGGAACCGGGAACTCTGGAACTTCGAGCGCGGAACGGTAGTTTACTTCACCGGCTTGGGGCTGGGCGCGACCGGGAGGACCGGGCCGACCAGCGCGGGCGGCAGGTCGGTCGGGGCGGTCGGCGGCAGCTCGGGCAGCGCCGCCGGGGCACTCACGGTTGCGGTGCCCGGCGGGTTTACCGGCATCTCCGCGCTGCCCACCTTCTTCGGCGGTACCGGCACCACCGGTCCGGGGCCGGGGAGCAGGTTCGGAACGCCCGGGACCGGGCCGCCCGGCACCGGCGCGGTCATGGCCGGCGACACGCGGTTCTCCAGATCGATGTTGCCCATGCGGATGATCGCCAGGACCGTGCCGCGGCGCTGCGCCTCGGCCACCGGGTCGGCGCCCGGCTCGAGCCGCGTGGACACCACCTCCTCCGCGCCGATCACCGTGCTGAAGTCCTGGTTGATCGGGTCCGGCAGGTACACCACCTTCACCACCAGGTTGCCCGCACGCGCCTGTGCGAAGTCGTCCGCGGTGAACGTGAGCGGCACCGACGAGTGGCTCAGGAACACCAGCGACTTCGGGCTGGCCGGGGCGATTTCGAGCGTCGGGTAGAAGGACTTGCCCGGGTGGTCGGGCAGGATGCTGGTGAGCCGCAACCGGTACACCGCCCCCTGCAGGAAGTTGTACTCCTTCGGTGCGGTCAGCGCGGTGGCCTCGTCGTTGAACGTGCCGTCCGGCAACTGCCAGGTCACCTTCATACCGGCCGGCCCGGTGAAGTTGATCGACGAGCGCCCGTTCGGCAGCCCCGGGCGGCCCATGCCCGGCCCCGGCCCGCCAGTCAGCGCGCCGAACGCGGCCACCGCTCCCGGCGGCCCCATCGTCGGCACCGGGACGATGCCCTGGCTGGGCATGTGCGGCATCTGGGGCCCGTGCGGCCCCATTGCGCCGTAGCCCGGGGGCGCACCGTACCTGCCGCCGCCCGTGTAGCCCGCGGGGGCCCCGTACCCGCCCGCCCCGTAGCCCGGGCCGTTGCCGCGGATCACCGCGCCGCCGACGCCGGGCACGCTGCAGTTGGTGCACCCCTCGTTCGGGCCGACCACGGCCGAGCCGGT
>JBJSXS010000342.1:0-8981 GCA_046086545.1 Gemmata sp. | reverse complement strand
AGCCGATGCGGCCTCGAGCCGTGGGGCCGGCGGTCGCGACCGCCGGCCCTTTTTCGTAACCACCATAGGACCGAGACATGACTCCCGAACTCGTCCACCAACCGCTCGCCGTTCCGACGCTCCGCCGCCGGTATCGGCAGCTCGTGTCGCTCCCGGCCCGGGTGCGGTGGGGGGGCGGGTGCGCCTTCGCCCTGGGGGCCGCGGCCCTCGGCACCGCGAGCGGGCTGCCCCCGGCCACAGGGATGCTGGTCTGGCTGCTCGCCGCCGCAACCGTCACCGACTTGCTCTGGCGGCGCATCTTCAACTGCCAGCTCGTTCCTGTGCTGGCATGCGTCGCCCTGCTGCACGCGGCCGGGGCGCTAGGGCTGCACACCGGGCTCCCGGCCCCGGCCCAGTCGGCGCTCGGCCTCGGCCTGTGCTTCGCCCTCATGCTCGTCTTGTACGTCACGTTCCGCGGCGGCGAGGGGGACGTGAAGATGGTCGCCGTTCTCGGGGCCCTGCTCGGCTGTTGGCATGGGATCGAGGCTGCTATGATCGGCTACCTGTTGGCCGCCGCGGTGGCTGTCGTCTTGGTGGTCGCGCGGCTTGTTCACCGTGCCGTTTCCAAGGCCCCTGGGGGCCGCACCCGGGTACTCCAGGGCACCCTGCCGATGGCCCCGTTCTTCGCTGCCGGGACCGTTCTGACACTGCTGTAACGATCCAACGGAGTTCGCCATGACACTGGCCCAACGCCCGACCCCGCGCCGCGGGATGGGTTCGCTCGACGCGGTCCTCACGCTGGGGGCCACGTTTCCACTGGCCGCTGCTTTGTACTGGATGTTCGAACGCGGTCTGGAAATCTACTTGTTGACGCTCGGTACTACCGTGGGCTGGCCCCTGATGTGATCGGAGGTGACCTGTGAGCCGCTCAACTCTTACCGCCCGTCGTGTGGTGACCCGCACCCGGGGCGCGTCGTACTCGCTGCCATTCGTCCTGGTCGTGCCAATCTACCTGATGTTCATTATCGGGGCCATCGAGGTCGCGTTCCTGATGCTGGCCCGGATCGGCACCCAGTACGCGGCCCACGCCGCCGCCCGCTCGGCCGTGGTGTGGCGCGGGGCGAAGCCCGCCCACCTGCGGGACCAGCGCCCGCACCAGAGCGCCGCCGCCGCCCTGGCCGCGTTCGTCGGGGGCCGTGAGCGGGAACTCGAAACTGCCGGCCCGGCACCCGCCTGGGCCGCCCAGCTCGGGGACGAGTTCGCGACCGCCACCCAGACGTTTGCCGCCCCGGCCGCGGCCGACGACCCGGCCATCCCGCGCCCTTACCAGCGGTCCCGCACCCCGCCCGACGCCGACTTCCTGCGCCGCAAGTACCAGATCGCCGCCGCCCGAAGCAAGGTGGAGGTGAAGGCCGTCGAACCGAACAACCCGCGAACCCCACTGACCGTTACGGTCACGTTCCGCGCCCCGCTGTACATGCCGGTCGTGTCCAGGTTCCTCGATCCGGACAAGAGGGCACCCTACGAGTACCCTCTCTCGGCCGCTGTCACGATGGCCGCCGACGGGGCCGTGACGAAGGACGGGCAGATGACCGTCGAGTACCACTCGTTCCCGCTCAAGAAGTAACCCCCGGAGGCCCGCCATGCTCGCACGCGCCCGCACTCGTGCCCCGCGCCGGGGCCAGATCGCAATGGTTTCCATCTTTGGGCTGCTCACCATGCTCCTGCTGGTGGCCGCCATCACCAACGCCTCTCGGGCTGCGGTCAGCAAGGTGGACGGGCAGAACGCGGCCGACGCCTCCGCTCACGCAGGGGCCGTGCAGTTGGCCCGCGGGATGAACGCCGTTACCGCCCTGAACCACCTGATCTCCGAGCTGAACGCGCTCAACGCTCTGGTTATGTCATTCGGCGGGCTCGAGTTGGAGGACCGCAAACCGTATCGCATAGCGAACGCGGCCGAGTGGGTGCTCCTGCAAAAGTCGTACGCGACCGCCGTCGAGTGGAACGGGTTCCGTCTACCCGAGGGGCGAAAGATCCTGGCCGACGGGCCGACGAGCAAGTCCGGGGCGGCCATCGGGCGGTCCCGGGCGCGGCTGCTGGATTGGCTCCAGGCCGCCTACCTCACTCACGCCGCCGGGGGCGTCATGATGATGGAGGCAGCGGTGAACTTGTTCTCGCTTCCGCAGGGCAATGTTATCGTTCGTGAGTCCGTACTCATTCAAAAGAACGTGGTCCGAGAGTGGGAAATTCTTGAGTACCTAGAGGACTTGGCCGAGGGGCCGCTCCTCGACCTCAAGCACGTCGTAAACCCGATGCGGAAGTCGGCCGGGTCGGTGGGACTCATCACTCTGCTATACGAGTACTGCGAGAAGGTAGTCAAGGAGTCGCCCAAGAGGGCCGAGCAGGCCGCAGCGGCTGTGGCCCGTGATGTTGGCTGCACCGGCACCTTGTTCCCCACTACCCGCGGCGGCAAGTACACCCTGGAGTTGCCACTCGTGAAAGAGCGAATCAAGGAAGGTGACCCGGCCACCCACTGGCGGTCCCAGATGGTCCGCGGTATGACGCCCTGGGTGCAGTACTGGCGCAAGCCGATCCTGGTGTTCGGCGAGATCGCCCTGCCGATGTCTCGATTCGCTCACCACTACCACGACGAGAGCAATGAGTTCACCCTCAACATGGCCTGGTGGCAGTGGAAGGAGAACAAGACTCGGCTGTTCGTGATCAAGGACCTGAACGTGGCCGGGCCGGACAAGGGTAAGGAGCCTTGGACGAAACGGGACGGCTCCCGGCGGCTCGACGAATTATTCGCCATCGTCGGGCTGGCGCACCAACCGGCCCCTACGGTGATCGGGTTCCCGCTGTTCCGCCAGTACCAGCCGGACGGGTTTGTCGCTCAGGCCCAGGCGCTCGTTTACAACGCGAGCCCCCAGGACCGGCCCCGGCGGGATGAGTGGCAGCCGGTCGTCGGTTGGGACACCCTTGCTTGGGACGCGGACGTGCCCGAGTACGAATTTGGGGAGAAGTACGCGAACTTTCGCAATCTGACCGAGCAGCCGCGGATGAAGATCAACTGGCAGGCCAAGCTAGTGCCCGGTACCCGTATAGGTGACGCCGTTGGCACCCAGACGGCCCCCGTCAACAAGGTGCTAGGCCGCACCAAGGCCGACACCGCGCTCGCAAATACCCACTGACACCGAACCGGAGACGACCCATGAACCGCTCCCTGCGGCGCGGGAACGCCCCGCTCGAGTTTGTGCTGGTGCTGCCTCTCCTGCTGCTGGTGGCCACCGTCGGCTGGTGGGCCGCCCAGGCCGGGTTCACCCGCGTCCGGACTGCAACTGAGGCCCGCCAGAATGCTTGGGAAAAGCGCGACCAGTGCGCCCCGGGCACCGCCTTTGACGTGCGACAGGACGTGCTCGTCAGCTACCGCCGGGACCAGGCCCGGAACGTGGTCGAGCGGAAGTCCCCGATCAGCGGTGAGAACCTGCTCGCCGAGGCGTTCGCCGGGTTGACTGACAAGACGCACGACCACGCCCGGTTCGAGTTTCCCAAGCTGCCCGAGCGGATCGGCCCGCACGTAGAGCAGTTGAAGCATTTTGGGCGGTTCGACACGCTGATCTCCCGGTTCGCGCCGATGACCGCCGGGTACGCCCAAATGGACCCGCGGGCAAACGGCAAGCTGGCCCGGTACCAGGTTCAGGGCCCAGACTGGACGCGCCGCCGGACCGATGCGATCCGCGACATCAACCGGCAGGAATCGTCGATGCGAAAAGCCCAGACGACCCTGGAGCGGTTAGCCGACGCGCTGCGGGCGGTGGGTTGGGGTGTGCTGGCCGCCAAGTTCGACCGGGAGGCCAACATCATCCAGATCGGGCGGCTAGCGGCCAAGTGGCTCGAAGCCTACAACGCCCAACGCTTACAGCAATTCCTTTGGCGATCACTGTCTGAATAGGCCCCGGCGGCGGCTAGGAATGGCGTTCGAGACGCCCGCGGGGAGCCGCAATGCCCGTTCTGACCACCTCCCGACCCGCCCGGCGACTGCTGGCCGTGGCCCTTTATCTGGCCTGCCTGGCCGCGGCCGGGGCCGCTGTCTACCCACTGGTCGCGGGCGACACGCCCCGGGTCGCGCCGGTAGACGACCCGGGCGAGGACGATCTGCCATTCGACCTCATACCGCTGCCGCCCGGGCGCTGGCTGTTGGTCGCCCCGGACCGCCCGACCGACGCCGGTCGCGAAGCGGCCCGCGTGGCACTCGGGGTGGCGACCGCCGCAGATTGGGACCCGGCCGCCGTGCCGGTGCCGCCCGGAGTTCGCGTCAGCGCCGTTCGCGTGGATCTCGAGGGTCGGTCGTGCGGGGCGCTAACCGGCCCGACCGACCCGACCGCGGCTCGGGCCGCCTGGGCGTCGGCCGGGTGGCATGTGGCCGACCACGACCTCGGCCCCGGGGCGCGGGCCGTTCGGTTGACCCGCGGAGACCGCACGGCCACCGCCTGGGTCGTACCCTGCGGCCACACCGTTCAACTGCTCGTAACCGCCGCCCCGTACGGGGCGGGTTCCCACTAGAGGTACGAACCCATGACCGGCTACACCCGATTCCTTGTTCCGCTCGGCCTGGCCGCCGCCGCCGCCCTGGCCAACTTCGCGGTGTTCAAGAGGCACACGACCAAGGTCGAACTGTACGTCCTAAAGGCGGACATCCCCGAAGGTACGCTGATAACCGCAGACCATCTAAACAAGATCAAGGTGCAGGGGGACACGGAACTTTTCCCGAGCGTCCTCAGGCCCGAGAACCTGGGCGAGATCACCGACCTGCCAGTCCGCCGCGATCTCAAGGCTGGGGAGGTGCTGCTCCGGGCGGACCTAAAGCAACCCGTACTCCCGCTCAACACTGGCGAGCACTCGTGGACAGTGCGCGTGCTGCTCACTGAGGCCGGCAAGGACCTGCTACCGGGCGACTGGGTGCAGGTTAAGGTGAATCTGGGAAACGGGAACGAGGCACGGTCGTTCGGCCCGTACAGGCTCTGCGGCTGGCACCCGGCTGAGGGCAAGGAGGAGAGGCCCCGGACCCGGGCCTATGTCCTGGCCGTGCAAAACGGGGACCGGGGAGAACTTCAGGCCGAGGGCTGGCTTGATCAGGGGCGGGACGGCGGGGCGATCGCCTCCCTGTCTCGTACGACCGAGCCCACGGTTACCCGTCACAATGCCCGCGCCACCCGCTAACTGTTACCGGAGGGACGCCATGCGAATCGAATACGTAAGCGAGATCACTCAGCGGTCTGGGATCGTGGACTTGCCCCCGCGCCTGAACCCGGTACGCATCGGGCACCACCCGGACAACCACCTGGTTCTCGATAGCCCGTACGTGGGCGGCGAGGCCGTGGTCATCGAGAACGACGTGGCCGGGGGCGGCGGGTGGCGAGTGTGGAACCGAAATGGCATGCAGGTGCGGGTGGGCGATCGGGCGCTGAACGCCCGGGACCAGTTTGCCCCAGTGCCCAAGCCCACGGTGGTGATCCGGTGTTGGCCGTTCGTAATCACCGTGACTTTTTCGGCAGACGAGTTCGCCAGCGAGGCCGACGATGCACGCCGAATGGACCGGGCCTGCGCGTCCCTGGTGGGTGAGGTCCACCGGGCCGTGGTCGAACTGCACCCGAGCGACCCCCCGGACCGGTCCGAGTGGCTCAAGGATACCTACGTTCACAGGCTCGAGACCGAGATCATGGAGGCCTCGGGCACCCGCCCGGACTTCCCGGCCGACGACCTCACGCAGACCGATCTGGGCAACCACATGGCCGGGGTGGCGGTCAAGTCGGCCCTGCTCAACCGGCTGGTCGCCAAGTCCGGGTCTAAGCCCCTCTCCGAGTCGGCCGCCTGGGCCAGGCCGCGGATCGTGCTGCCCGACTTGGAGTTGGAACTCGAGCGCCTGACCGACGCGGCCCATGCGGCCCTCGGGCTAGGCGCCCTCACCGATCTGACCAATCAGGTGCGGCGAGTGGACGAGCAGTTCTGGCCCCACTGGTACACCCTGCTCGGCCGCAAGGGGGCGGTGTCGGCGCGGGTGTGTCGGTACCTGGCCCGCCGCCGGCTGGTCAAGGAGATCAAGGACATCTGGTTCGGGTACGGGCCGCTCGAGGACCTGCTCGAAGACCCGAACATCAGCGAGCTCATGGTGGTCGACCAGGACCACATTTTCATCGAGAAGAGCGGGGCCGTCGAGAACTCGGGCCGCCGGTTCCTGACCCCGTCGCTGACCATCGTCCAGCGGATCATGGCCCGGGCCAACCGCCAGATCAACACGGCCCAGCCCTTGGCCGACGCCCGCATGCCCGATGGGAGCCGGGTGAACGCGGTCATCGAGCCCCTGGCCCTCAAGGGACCGGCCCTGACTATCCGCAAGTTCCCAACAGAGAAGGTGACTATCGGACGCCTGGTCAACGAATTCAAAGCTCTCACGCCGGCGGCCCGGGACTTCCTCAAGGCTGCCGTTGAGTGCAAGCGGAACATCATCGTCGCCGGGGGCACGGGCAGCGGCAAGACGACTATGCTCAACTGTTTGAGCGAGTTTATCCCGGACAAAGAGCGGATCGTGACTGTCGAGGACACTGCTGAGCTGCAACTCAAGAAGCAACATGTTGTCACGCTCCAGGGTCGGCAGAGCAACCAGGAGGGGGCCGGGTCGGTGACCATTCGCGACCTCGTGCGGAACTCGCTGCGGATGCGGCCTGACCGGATCGTAGTGGGCGAGTGCCGTGGCGGCGAGGCCATCGACATGCTTCAGGCCATGAACACAGGGCACGACGGAAGCATGACCACCCTCCACGCCAACACCCCGGACGGGGTGGTGCGGCGGCTCGAGGTGCTCGTGCAGCAGAACGCCGACTCGACCCTGCCGGTCGAGTCGATTCACGCCCAGATTGGGGCCGCGGTGCACCTGATCGTCCAGTTGGGCAAGATGTCGATCGGGGGCAAACCGCGGAAGGTTCTGATGGAGGTGGCCGAGGTTTTAGGGTACGAGCCCGGGGAGGGAGTGCGGATGGTGCCCCTCTTCGCGCGCGGGGCCGATGGTGAACTCCGCTCGACCGGGCACCTGCCCACCTTCCTGCCTGACATGATCGAGGCCGGGCTGCTGGCCGATGCGGTCGATTTCGTTCGCCTGTAACCCCAAGGTGTCGCGTGGACGCACTGCTTCTGAGCGCCGGCAGTCTAGCCGCAGGTGGGGCCGCCGGTACGGCTGCTACCGCTTGGGGCGCCCCACTCATGGACCGGCTCAACGGCAAACTGCTGGCCCACTACGGGCCGCTTATCGAGTCCGTGGGCGCGTCGCCCGCGGTGCTGCCGGTGCTGCTCCGCTGGTGGCGGGCGGCTACCGCAGCCGTGTTCCTGGCCTTCTGGTTCTGGGTGCAGATGCCCCCGGTGGCCATTTTCACGGCGTTTGTGACCAACGCGGCCGGGCCGCTGGCCCTGGACTGGTGGGTGGCCGCCCGCCGCAAGCGAATCGGCGAGCAGACCGTGACCGCAGCTCGCAACCTGGCCGGGCAGGTGCGGGTCGGCATGTCCATGAACGAAGCCTTGGCCGAGGTGGCCCGCGAAATCCCGGAGCCGCTCGGGGCGATCCTCCGTCGCACCGTCGGCCGGCTGGACGCCGGAGCGAGCGTCCGCGACGTGCTCACAGACCTGCGGGCCCGCATCCGTGTGGACGCCGTGGCCCTTATGTCCATTGCTCTGCTGGTGGCGGCCGAGAAAGGCGGCAAGCTGGGCGAAGTGCTCACACGCATCAGCTTCACCTTGGAGGAACTCCAGCGGGTGACCCGCAAGCGGGACACCGACACGGCCGCCGGGCGGCTCATGGTGCTCATCATGGCCGTGTTCCCGTTCGCGTTCGTAGCCCTGTTCAGCTTCATGGACCCGCAGCTCATGCATGCCCTTTTCAACACTCTGGCCGGGCAGGGCGTGTTGGCGGTGGTCGGCGCCCTAGTGTACCTCAGCACCAGGTGGGCGAGTCGCATCCTTTCGAAGGTGGAGTAAACTCATGCCGCTCTCGTTATTATTTGCGATGACCCTGACCGGGTGTGCCGCAGCGGTCGCCGCGTACTTTCTGACCAGTTTGTCCGGGTCGGTGGATGATCTGCCGGGTGCTGAGGGCGTGCGGTTGCGGACCCTCCGCGAGTCCTCGCCCACGTTCCGCGTGTTCGAGCCGACCGTGCGGGCGCTGGCCCGGTTCTACGCCCGCCGCTCCTCGGCGCGGCTGGCCAAGGTCACCCACCAGCTCGAAGTTCTCGGGACACCGCACTGGAAGGCCGAGGAACTCGCTGCGGCCAAGCAGGTGGAAGCCGCCCTCATTGGCGCCGGGGCTGCCTTCGCGGCAGGAGCGCTGTTCGGGCTGAAGGCCGGCCTCGTCCTTGGCGGGTTCATTGCAATCGTGTTCCCATACCTGTTGCTGAATAGCATCAAGGCGAAGGCCGAGGAACACATTCGCCTGGTGCGGTCGCGACTGCCATACGCCATGGATCTGATGGCCCTGATGCTCGAGGCCGGGGCCGGGACCCTGCAGGAGTGCATCGGCCGGGCCGGGCAGGAGCACGCCGGGCAACCGCTCGGTGAAGAGTTCCGGCGCGTTCTGACCGGAGTGGAAAAGGGTGTAAAGGCGACCGACATGCTCAAAGCACTGGACCGCCGGTTGGCCGACGCGGACGTAAAAGACTTGGTTCTGACGGTTAACACCGCCGAAGAGCGGGGTATTGCCCTCAAGGACGCGCTCCGTGGGCTCTCAGACCGCATGCGACAGCGGCGGGTCCAGCGGATGGAAAAGAGCGCCGAGGAGGCCAAGGTGAAGATCACCGGCCCGGCCATGGTGACCATGTTCGGGTGCCTGCTCATCGTGGTTGCCCCGATCGTTTTGACGGCCTTGAATAAAACATCTGGCTGAGTGCTGGTAATCGGCATCGAATTCAGGACCACATCGGCGTCGAATTCTGGACCGCCCGCCGTGGTGAGGGTTGAAG
>JBJSXS010000341.1:0-8382 GCA_046086545.1 Gemmata sp. | reverse complement strand
GTACCGCCGGGACCGCCGGGTGGCGGTGGTAAGCCGCCGGGTCCGGGTGGCGGTGGTAAGCCGCCCGGTCCCGGAGGTGTAAGTCCGTTGCCGGGGCCTGGCCCTTCCGTCCCGGGGCCGAATCCTGGTGGGCTACCAGGTCCGGCGGTTCCGGGCGGCGGTAAGCCGCCCGGTCCAGGAGGTGTGAACGGCGGCGCTCCGGTGCCGAACGGCAACGGCGGTCTGGCCTTGCCGGGTCCGGGTGGATCGTAAGTGCATGTTGAGAAACGAACGCGTACTCGCAACGAGCGAATGTCCATCAACGCGAACCGCCCCGCAAAGTTTCGCTGTGCGGGGCGGTTCGCGTTGATGGGCACCTCATTGAACTCACTTCGCCTCGGGCTTCTCTTCACGGAACCGATAGCCGACGCTGCGTACGGTTTCGATCAACTCCTTATCGGCGCCGGCTTTCTCCAGCTTCTGTCTCAGCGTCTTGACGTGAACGTCGATGGTGCGCTCGAGCACCATCGTCCCGTCGCCGATCGCGGCCTCCATCAGTTGCTTCCGGCTGAACGCCCGGCCGGGCTGCCGCACCAGGCACTCCAGCAGCTTGAACTCGGTGGGGGTCAGGTCGAGCGGCTCGTCGTTGAACGTGACCCGGTGCCGCACGCGGTCGATCTTCACCCCCGCGTAGTCAGTCACGTCGCCCGGCTCGCCCTGACCCTGCGCGCGCCGCAACAGCGCCTTCACCTTGTGCAGCAGGATCTTGTTGCTGAACGGTTTGTTGACGTAATCGTCGGCCCCGAGCGAGTACCCGACCACCTGGTCGGTCTCCTCGGTCTTGGCGGTGATGATGATGATCGGGATGTCGCGGGTGCGCTCCCCGGCGCGCAACTCCCGGCACACGTCGAGCCCGTTCATTCCCGGTAGGTTGAGGTCGAGTAGCACAACGTCGGGCAGGCCGGTCTGGGCCTTGCGCAAGCCCTCCGCGCCGTCGCCCGAGACCGTGACCTGGTACCCCTCCTTGTTGAAGAACCAGTTGAGCGTCTGTGTGAGCCCGCGCTCGTCCTCGATGATCAGAATCCGCGGCTGCGCCATCGGTGCGCCCTCGGGTACGAACGGCGCGGCGTCATCGACGGGCGCGGGATGGGAGGAGGTCTGTGTCGCGATCACGGTGGTGTCCCGGTGTTCGAGCGGAACGCACCCGCTCGGTCAGTCTACCCGCTGATACGAAAGCGGGGCCATTGGAGTTGTACTCGTGCTGTATGAAGGTTGCGTAAAAGGGGTGTGAAGTGCCGGGGAGGCGGGTCGTGTGGGTGCTCCGGCAGCGGAAAAGCCTGCCCGGACCGCACGGCGGGCCTCACCGATCGCGGAACCCCGTGCGGCCGGTGTTCGGTTTTCGCGGGCGTCAGTCGCCGGCGATCACCTCTCCGCCGCTGCGGGTGACCATCCCGAGCAGCGCGAGGGCCGGGGTGCCGTCGCGTAGCAGCCGCACGCTGCCGTCGGTCATGCACACGTTCGCGCCCCCGACGTGGAAGCTGTAGAACAGGAAGCCCCACTCGTTGGAGACGTTAATCCGCATGGGCAGCGTCCTGATCGGGTCCGCCGCGCTGTTCGTGCACCACTCCTTTCGCTGGCCGATCTCGTAGGGGTTGTCGTTGGTCGCCCAGGCCCCCCCCTGTGCCCGCGCGCAGTTCGGCAGCGACTTGTTGGTCTGAGCGGTCGCGAACAGTTGGCCCTGCCGGTACACGTCCTCGCGGCCGGCGCACTCGGCGAACAGAACCGTGTTCGAGGTGCCGTCGGTTACGGCGGCGACCCGCGTCGGCCCCTCGGTCGCGTCGCGCAGCACGCCGCGCCCGTCGCCGGCGGTCAGGCCGAGTTCCGTGTAGAGGGCCGCGTTCGCGCCTTCGACCGCGAAGTAGTCGGTCGTGGACCCGATCTTGTTCTGCTCGGGCGGGAGCTCGAACTTGTTCTGCAACCGGGGCTGGTTCGGCGTGGCCGGGCAGTTGAACACCTTGAAGTAGGTCTGTGCGGTCGTCCCGTTGGGGATCGCGACCCCGACGTTGGGCGCGAACTGGCCGGTGGTGCGCCACCAGTTCTCGCTCAGCACGTAGTACGCCCCGGACACCGCGTTTGCCTGCTCCAGGTGCGGCAGCAGGTCCGGGGCCCAGCTCCGTTGCGGCGGTGCGGTGGCCGCGCGCTTGGACGCGGGGAAGCACCCGTTGGCGCCCTCGTAGCTGTGCGCGGCCAGCGCGATCTGCTTGAGGTTGTTCTGACAGCTCATGCGCGCGGCAGCGGCACGCACCTTCTGAACGGCGGGCAGCAACAGCCCGATCAGGATCGCGATGATCGCGATCACCACCAGCAACTCGATCAGCGTGAACCCCGTACGGCGCGCACGGCAGGGGCGGACCAGTTCGGGCATGGTGTGACTTTCGGGTAGGTGGTTCGGGCACTCGCGCCGTTGCAATCTCTGTGCCGGGGGTGCGAAAGCCCGTTATTTCGAGGCGAATCGCCGCGGTTCATGGAAGGCGTGCGCATCACGTGACCACTGCCGGGCACGCGGCGCCCGGTCCGGGCGCGCGTTGAATCACACCCCGCGCCCGGTATGATGATCGGACACTCAGCAGGGAGGGCCGCGATGGTCCAGCGGAAGTACCTCTTTCCCGGCGTGATCGAACTGAACCTTCAGGCCGCCCAGTCGTTCGGGGTGAACCTGTACCTGATCGACGGGGGGACAGAGTGGGCGCTCATCGATGTGGGGATGGACAACACGCTCGATGAGGTCATCGACCTGATTCGCAAGCTCGATTATCCGCTGTCAAAGTGCAGGATGCTGATCGCCACCCACGCGGACGCGGACCACGTCCAGGCCCTGGCGAACGCGCGGCACCGGCTCAAGGCGAAGACCGGTGCGCACCCGGCCGCGGCCAAGGCGCTCGAAGCCGGCGACGCGGTCCAGACCTACGCCAGCATCCCCGCGCAGGGCATAGAGATCGAGGGCGGCATGCCCGCGTGCAAGATCGACGTGAAACTCACCGAGGGCACCGAGATCAAGGTGGGAAAGCTCTCGCTACAGGTCTGGCACACCCCGGGGCACACCCCCGGGCAACTCAGCTTCAAGCTCGGCAACCTGCTGTTCAGCGGGGACAACATCTACAAGGACGGGTGCGTGGGAGCCATCGACGCGCACCACGGCACCGACCTGCGGGCCTTCGTCGCGTCACTCACCCGCATCCGCGACGACGACGCCGAGTTCCTCCTGCCCAGCCACGGGCCGGTGTTCCGCAAAGACCCGGCGATCCTCCAAAACGCCATCGACCGGCTTACGAAGTATCAGCACATGGCCGACTTCGGCACCTGCACGGTCTCGTGGCCGCTCGAAGAAGAGTGGAAGCGGGACATCCTGAGCGGGAAGATGCCGGATCTGTAGTCGCGAGTACGCTCGGACATGCTCACACCCGCGCCGCCCGATGTCAGCGTTTCGGGCGGCGTTGTGCATGTTGCGCAGGGCGCGGGCGATTCGCCTCGCACTCGGGTGCGCGCTCGGCATCGGGCATGAGAAATCGCGGGCCGCGAGTGAACCGAAGGTCCGGGCGCGCGGGGCCGGCCCGGCGGCGCCAGGCCACTGGAATACGCGTAGTCGGTGCTGCTCTGCGCGGCGAGTGGGGGTGCCGGCCCCCTGTTCGCGTTTTCGTAAGCTAGATGCACAGCGCCGCTCTCACTCCCTCTCACCTCTCGGTAGGTCTTCCCATGAAGATGGGCTTGGTCGGGTACGCGGGCACGGGCAAGAGCACGGTGTTCGAGTGGCTCACCGGCGAGAAGCCGGACCCGTCGAAGGTCCAGCAGGGCCAGACCGCGATGGCCGACGTGCCGGACGAGCGGCTCGCCAAGATCGCGTCCGTCCTCAAGCCGAAGAAGACCACCTACACGAAGGTCGCCGTACTCGACACGCCCGGGTTGATGGTGGGCGAGCAGAAGGACAACGCGCGCCGGCTCGGGGTCATCCGCGAGGCCAATGGCATGGTCGTCGTGCTGGACGGCTTCTCGCGCACCGACTTCGCGGCACAGCTGCAGAAATTTCGCGAGGAGCTGCTGTTCGCGGACCTCGAAGTTGTGTCCAACCGCGTTCCGAAGGTCGAGGCCGGGCTGAAGAAGGCCAAGCCCGCTAAGGAGCGCGAGGCGGACGAGGCCGAACTCGCACTCCTGAGACGCGTCGTGGCGGCGTTCGAGTCGGGCAAGCCGGCGTCGGCGCTGGGCCTCACCGCCGACGAGGAGAAGGCGCTGCGCAGCTTTCAGCTCCTGACGCTCAAACCAGAGATCGCGTTCGTGAACCGCGGCGACAGCGGGTTCAACGGCCCCTTGCCGGCAGACCTGCTGGCGCTCGAACGCCACGCGGTGCAGGCCCCGGTGAAGCTCGAAACGGAGCTGCTCGCTCTGGGCGACGAGGACCGCGCCACGTTCATGGCCGACCTGGGCGTGACCGAATTCAAGCGGGACGCGACGGTCCGCGCGATGTTCTACGGAGTGGGCCGCGAGGTGTTTTTCACGGTGGGCGAGGACGAGTGCCGCACGTGGTCGATCCCGAAGGACTGCACCGCGGTGGACGCGGCCGGGTGCATCCACAAGGACCTGAGCGAGCGGTTCGTTCGCGCCAACGTCATCGGGTTCAACGACTTCGTCGCGTGCGGCTACTCGGAGAAAGAGGCGAAGGCCCGCGGGCTGAACCGCACCGAGGGCAAGACCTACGTTGTGAAGGACGCCGACATTCTGCACGTCCTCGCCAGCAGTTGAACGGGCCGGCCTGGGCGTTCGTGCGTGCGGCCGAGCCGCAGTCGACCCGCGTTCAGGGCTTCCGGACCAGCAGCGCGTGCTCGAACCTGGGGCGGTCGCGGAACGCCTGCGCGGTCGGCCCGTGGAAGTGGGGGCGCGGCTGCGACGCCCGCGCGGCCGGCCGCAGCCCGCACGCCCGCGACACCTCCGCGACCACTACGTCGGCGCGAAGTGCGACGTCGGCCACCGCGGAGTCCGCCATCATCACCACGAGCGGCGCGCCGGGCGGCAGCGAGCGGCCCGCGGCACGGAAGAACCGCTCCAGTTCCCTCGACCATTCGGCGCGTGCGTCCTGCGGGCGTAGGCGGGCGTAGGCGGCGCGCGACCCAATCTCCCCGCGCGCCAGTGGCGACGCGTCGAGCCCGAGCCACCGCAGGCGGAGTGCGTGGTGCGCGAGATAGTCGTAGGTGGCGGCGTACGGGGGTGACGTGATGACCGCCGCGACCGGAGCGGGCGGGAGGCGCTTCAGTTCGGTCGCGTCGTCCTGAAGCACCGTCGCGGTCGGGGCGGGGGCGGGCAGCAGCAGGCCGAACGCGGTCAGGCGCGCCGCGAGGTCGTGCGCCTTCTGCGCGAACAGCCGGGCCGCGAACCCGGGGCGCGTGCGGCGCTGGCCCACCCCTTCGGACGTGTCGCCGGGCTTGCGCGACAGCTTCACCAGCACCGCGGATAGTACCAGTTCCAGATCGGGTCGGGCCGGGTCGTCGCGCACCTCTTGCATCTTCGCGCGCAGCGAATCGAGTTCGAGCAGGACGTGCGGTTCGAACAGTTCGACGTCTTCCTGCGGGAACCGGCGACTCGCGCCGGCCTTCGCCTTGCGCCGGGCGTCGGCGTGCTCGGCGCACTCCGCGGCGCGCGCGACGAGCCGCTCCAGCTCGCCGGCCGAGCGGGGGCGCGTCTTGCACGCGGCGAGCCGCACCGCGAGCGGGTTCAGGTCGGTGCCGGTCGCGCTCCGGTTCGCGATGAGCGCCTCCAGCAGAACGGTGCCGGACCCGCAGAACGGGTCGAGGACACGCGCGCCGGGCGCGGCGAACGCCGCAACGAGCCGCGCCGCCGTGACCGGGTGCATCCGGGCCGGGTACGTGTGGAACCCGTGTACGTGTGCGCGGGCGGGGTCGTCCTCGTCGTCCGTAGCGGGCGGCACGTCGAGGGCACGCGCGAGTCGGTCCGCGTCGGCCCGGTCGCCCTCGGTGTCGATCGCGCCGCCGATGTTGGTCAGGGCGCGCCGCCGGTTCGGGTCGCGCTCGGTCACTTCTTGAGCATCTCCAGGGCGTCGTGCAACTCGCTGTCGAAGCGCTTCGTGAGGGCCGGGACCCAGTTGCCGCTGACGCCCTTGAAGCGCACCAGCGTGCCGTCCGCGGCCTTGCGCCCGCGCTCGGCGTACACGGCACGGATGATCTGCTCGTCGGTCACGTCGTCGAGCTTCGCGGCCTTCGACAGCGGCTTCACGGCGGTCACGATGACATCCGTGTTCGGTCCGTGTTGCACCGCGACCGACCACACCACGTCGCGCAGCGCGGCGGTCCGCGTGGCCACGTCGAGTTGCAGATCCTTTGCCAGCCGCTTCGCCTGCGGGTCGTAATGCGTCTCTTTGATGTAGGCGTGCTCGTTCGCGTGCAGCCCCTTGGGGTCTTTGGCCGCGAGTTCCGTCCACCTCTTGGTGAACGCGTCGGTTCCCCCCTTGAGGTCCTTGAACTCGTCGGCGTAGTAGCGCTTCACGAAGGCGTCGGCGCGGCCGACCTTCGACGCGAGCTGATAGGTGCCGTAGGACACGCCGCCCGGGTCGCCCGTACCGGCGGAGACGCTGCCGGGGCCGCGCCCGCCGGACTCATACTTCTCGGACAGCTTGCCGAGCGCGTGGTCGGCCCCCGGCGCGAGCGCCGTGCAGGCGGACAGGCAAATGGTCGTCAGGAAGAATCGCGGCATGGTGGGGACAGTTGGTGGTCGCTGTCTAGTGTGCAGAACGGTGCCCCCGTTGCCAGGGGCACTACGCGAACACCATGCGCCAAACCCCACAGCCCACGTTGCGCTCCGGAGCCTCGCCACACCCGGGGCCAAAATGTGTCGGCCCTGAAGAGGGCCGGCGCTACTCTTCCAGGAACTTTCGGAACTCGACCTGGCTGCAGGTGGTGTTGCCGCTGCCGCAGAACAGGTGCTTGCCGTCGGGGCTGAACGCGAGGGACTGTATTGCCCCGTCGAAGTGGCGGGCGACCACCTGCCGGCCGCTGAGCACGTCCCAGCACCGCACGGTGCCGCCGTCGCAGCCGCTCAACAGGTAGCTGCCGGAAGGGTCGAAGCAGACAGTGTTGATGCCCGGTTGGTGTCCGCCGAACACGAACACCGTAGCTTGCGTCTCCGCGTCCCAGACGTACACCGCGTCGTCGAGGCCGGCCCCGGCGCGGTATTTGCCCTGCGGGTCGAACGCCAGCGCGGTCACGCCGGTGTCGAAGGTGCAGACCTTCTCGCGGGTGACCAGGTCCCACACGCACACCGCGCCGTCGCGGTCGCCGGCCCCGGTGCCCATGTAGTCCACCCCGCCGCACGCGATCAGCCTGCCGTGCGGGTGGAACGCGAGCGCCTCCAGCGTGCAGGCGTCGGCGGCTTCAACGATGATGAAGTCCGGCTGCCCGGTCTCGCAGTTCCAGAGCCACACGAGGCCGTCGGCCGGGCTGGTGTGGGCCAGCGTCTTGGAGTCCGGGCTGAAGGCCATGAACCCGACGGGTGCCTTGGTGGCTTCGAGCGACGCGGCGAGCACGTTGTCGGCCGCGTTCCAGAGCTGCGAGTAGTGATCGGTGCCGCCGACGCCGAGCCAGCGGCCGTCCGGCGAGGCCGCGACGCAGTACGCCGGGCACAGGTTCGTTGGGGCCGCTTCGTCGCCGCTCTCGACTTCCCAGACGCGCACGTTGATCGCGCCGGAACTCGCCAGCCGAAGAGGCGCACCAGGGATCACCGCTATGGTGTGCCGACCGCGCGGGTTCGGCCCGGCGACCAGTTTGGCGTCACGCACGTCCCAGACGTGAACAACCCGGTCGGCCCCGGCGCTTGCGAGTTTGGTGCCGTCGGGCGAGAACGCGAGGCACTTGATCTCGTCGCCGTGCCCGCGGAGCACCGGACCACGCTTGGCGGTTTCGACGTCGGTCCACAGGTGGATGTCGAAGTCCGAGTCTGCACACGCGAGGTACTTGCCGTCCGACGAAAAGGCGGCCGTCAGCACCTGGTCCGCGTGGCTGTTGAGGAGCATCAGGGGGTCCGTTTGCGGTGGCCGCCAGACGCGGGCCGACGTGTCCCACCCCGCCGAGATCAGCAGCTTGGAATCGGGGCTCCACACGAGCGACGGGATGCGGTCGGTGTGGCCCTTCAGCTCCGCGACCGGCCGGTGCGTCACCGCGTCCCATACACGCACGGTCAGGTCTTCGCCCGCGGTCGCAACGAACTTGCCGTCCGGGGAGAACGACACGGCCGACACCGGCTTCCGCGGGTGCGCCTGGACCTCGCCGATGAGTTGGTGCGTCACGACGTCGTGGAACCGCAACTTGCCGTCGTCGTGCCCGCTGGCGACGGTCTGCCCGGACG
>JBJSXS010000340.1:0-3029 GCA_046086545.1 Gemmata sp. | reverse complement strand
GCAGCAGCGGCGCCAGCGCCTGCCGCCACTCCTGCCGCGTCTCCGGGTCCCAGTCCAGCACGTCGCCGAGGCGATCGACCAGCTGCCCCAGCGCCGACAGCGCGCCGGTTACCGACGACTCGCGGACCTCGTCGCCGACCGCCTTCGTTCCGTCGGCCACCTGGGCGCGCAGGATCGCGGCGCGCACGAAGTTCCCGTTGCGCTCGGCCTCCGCGGCCCGCTGAAGGCGCCGCGGGGCGTCACTGGGGAGCGTGGGAGGGGCGGGGGCCGCGCCCGGGGGGGCGACCCAGCGCTCGTCGGGCGGGGCCTCGCGCTCCGGCTCCGCAGCGCCCGCGGGACGCGTGGCCCGGACCAGATCTAGGAGCGAGAACCCGTCTGACAGCAGTTCGCGGACCGCGCGGCCGTGGGGCAGGGTGGGGAAGAACTCTTCGGCCGCGTGCGCGGTGAACTGGTCCAGGTCCAGGTACACCGCCGCGAACATGCGGTAACGGTCCACGTCGGTCGCGTCGGGCGACGCGAGGTGTTCATTCTCCAGCACATGGCGGATCTCGCGCGCCGCAGGCGCGCCGAACCGGCTGAGCCGCTCGCCACACGCTTCCGGCGTGAGCGCTCCGGACGCCAGTTGCGCGTCGATCGCGCCCATCACCGCCGCGCGGAACAGCACCCGCCAGTAGACCCGCAACTGCTCCTCCCGCGACCGGCGCTCTATCAGGCGGTCTTTCGGGTCTTTCACGAGCAGCAACAGCGGCTCCGTGCCGGTGAGTACCGCAGCGTTGAGGACGTTGGCGTCAAGGAGGTCGGCGCGACTGAACCAGTACGGCAGGTCGGTGTCGCCCGGCAGGGCGCGGCCGGTGTCGGTCAGGTAATGCAACACCTGCCACAGGTGCCGCTCGGGCACCAGTCGCAGCGCCGGTTCGACGGCTTGGAGGGTGGGTTCGAGGCTTGAATCGTGCGACAACGCTGGCTCCCGCAAAGACGTCTGGCGTACCCACGATCATCCGGGAACGCTGGCCCCGGTCAAGTCCGTGTGTCCGAAGTTCGGCGGGGCAAACGCCCGCGTCCGGTGTACACCGCACACCAGAGGTACGCCGCGGTCAGTTTCGGCGCGTATGATGCAGTGTGACCGTTCGCCCCGCCCGCAGTGGAGTTCAGCATGCCAGACGCACCCACGCTCACACACCCGTGGCTCGTGGCTGTCTGGCCCGGCATGGGTCACGTCGCACTGAATGCGGGCGTATACCTGTTGTCCAAACTCGGAATGAGCGCGGTGGCCGAGTTGGACGGCGGCGAGCTGTTCGACGTCTCGCAGGTGGTGGTGAAGGGCGGCGTGATCCAACCGGCCCGGCGCCCCCGCAACCGGTTTTTCGTGTGGCTCGACCCGAATAAGGAGCGCGACCTGGTCGTGTTCCTCGGCGAGGTGCAGCCGCCGGTCGGCAAGTTCCGGTTCTGCCGTCAGGTGATCGACTACGCGCGCGAAATCGGCGTCGAGCGCGTCGTCACATTCGCGGCGATGGCCACCGGGATGCGCCCGGAACACCCGTCTCGTGTCTTCGGCGCGGCCACCGACGAGGCCGGGGTGGAGGACCTCCGTCGGCTCGGCACTTCCATACTCGAAGAGGGAAACATCGGCGGGCTGAACGGGGTCCTGCTCGGCGCCGCCGCCGCGGCCGGGCTCCGCGGGACCTGCTTTTTGGGAGAGGTGCCGGAGTTGTTCGCGCAGGTGCCGTTCCCGAAGGCGTCGCTCGCGATCCTCGAGACGTTCACCGCCCTGACCGGGGTGGAGTTGGATCTGGACGAGTTGGCCGAGCAGGCGCAAGCGGTCGAGCGGCAACTCTGGGACCTACTCGCGCGGGTCGAAGACCAGTACGGCGCGCGGCCCGGGGCCGACGACGAAGGTGCGGACGATGATGACAGTGAGGGCACCGACGACGAGGCCGAAGAAGCGTTCTCAGAGAACGAACCCGACTCCGCTTCCGAGGCCGCGGCGGGCCGGGAAGGCGTCGGGTACAGCTACGAGGGGCCGGACGAGCCCGATCCGCACTCCTCCGTGCAGCGCATCGAGGAATTGTTCGCGCGCGCGACGACCGATCGCACAAAGGCCTTCGAGTTGAAGCGCGAACTGGACCGGCTCGGCCTTTTCAAGCGGTACGAGGACCGGTTCCTGGATCTGTTCAAACGCACCAGCTAGCGTTCCGGCACCTTCGGGCGTACCCTGTAGGCATCACCTTGGGGCACCGCTAGATGAAACGCGCCGCGCTCGCCTTCCCGCTCGTAGCCCTTGCCTGCGCGCTGCCCAGCGCGGGCGCCCCGCCGACCGACAGCGACATGCTCGCACCGTTCCCGCACCCCAAAGGGTACGTGTGCTGCCGTGCGCCGTCGCCTATCGCCATCGACGGCGACTTGACGGACGTGGCCTGGGCGGCGGCCCCCTGGACCGACGGGTTCGTGGACATCGAAGGCGACAAGCGACCAAAGCCGCCGCACCGCACGCGCGTCAAGATGCTGTGGGACGACGAGGCCCTCTACATCGCGGCCGAACTCGAAGAGTCGCACGTGTGGGGCATGCTCAAGGACCACGACTCGGTCATCTTCCATGACAACGATTTTGAGGTGTTTCTCGATCCAGATGGTGACAACCACCTGTACGGAGAACTGGAACTCAACGCGCTGAACACCACCTGGGACCTGCTGCTCACCAAGCCCTACAAGGACGGCGGGCGCGCGGTGAACGCGTGGGAGATCTCCGGGCTGAGATCGGCCGTGAAGGTCCACGGCACGCTCAACGACCCGCGCGACAAGGACACCGGATGGACGGTGGAGATCCGGTGGCCCTGGAAGGGGCTTCAGGAACTCGCCTCGCAAAAGCTGCCGCCGCAGGACGGTGAGCAGTGGCGCGTCAACTTTTCGCGGGTCGAGTGGGACGTTGATATAGCCGATGGGAAGTACTTCAAGTTGAAGGGCCGCGAGGAACACAACTGGGTGTGGTCCCCTCAGGGCGTCGTCGACATGCACCGCCCCGAGCGCTGGGG
>JBJSXS010000339.1:0-3836 GCA_046086545.1 Gemmata sp. | reverse complement strand
CACCGCCACCCGGGCCCGGCGGTACGCCACCGCCACCCGGGCCCGGCGGTACGCCACCGCCACCCGGGCCCGGCGGTACGCCACCGCCACCCGCGGGTGGGACTGTACCGCCGATGTTTTCCGTTTCCAGAACCACACCGTTGTGGAACAGCACGATCTTGCCGTCGGGCGAGAGGAGGAAGTGCCCGCCGACGCCCTCGCGGCCGCTCCCGGCCGTCTTGATGGAAGACTTCAGTTTCAGTCCGCTGGCCGCTGTCGCGTCGGTCACATCGTAGACGTCGAAGCCCGGGGCGCGGTATGACGACACATACAACCGCTTGCCGTCCGGGTCGAACTTGAGGTACCCGTTGTTCGCGGCACCAGGCGTGACGCCCAGGTCCATCTCCGTACTGCCCTTCGTGTCGAGCAGGAACACCTTGAACTTGGCCTGCTGGGGAGCGCCGCCGCCCATCGGCCCACCATTACTACCGCCCACCCCCCCCGCTCCGCCGGCGGGCGCGGCCGCCATCACCGACATCATCGTGCCGCCGCCGTTGCGGGACGCCGAGTCCAGCACCGCGCCCGGGAACGCGGTCGTGCTGATAACGGCCAGCGTCGGCAGGTCCATCTCCACCACACTCGCCGACCCGTTCTTGCCGGGCAGCTCGAGCAGCAGCAGCTTCTTGCTGTCCGCGGTCTTCACCATGTCCCAGCACGGCTCCGCCAACGTCTTTCGCTGCGGGGCCAGTTCCTTCCGCGTCTCGGTGTCGATCACCACAATGGACGACTTCCGGGCTGCAGGCGTGGTGCCAGTGCCGCTGACCAGCACGTACAGGGTTTTGCCGTCGGCCGACAGTTCCATGCCCTGAATTCGCTGGCCGACGGTCACGGTGCCGAGCGGCTTCAGCTCGCTGCCGTCCTCCAACTTCTTGCCGTCGGTGGACTGGCCGTCGCGGATCGGCTTCAGCTCGTACACCGCGACGTTACCGCTGGCCGCCGAGCGGTCCAGCAGGTTCAGCCCGGCCGCCTTGATGTTGGTGATGGTCGCGGCGTAGAGCAAGCCGGCCTTCGAGTCGATGACGACCCGGGACGCCGGCTGCGGCAACTTGAACCGCCCCAGGCGCTTGAAGTCGGGGTACGAAAACCGGGCCAAGTACCCCTTCACCAACTGCCCCTCGACCTTGTCGGTGACGGTGAACACTTCCTTCTTTTCAGCGTCGAACGCGCCCGCGTAGAAGGTGTCGATCTTGATTTTCAGGTTACCGTCGGTGGTACCGCTCTGGTTAGGGCCGGGGCCGGGGCCGGGGCCGGGGCCGGGCTGCGGGTTCATTCCGCCGCCCGCGACCTGATCGCCTTTATAAGTGATCTTGATCGAAGCGAAGAAGCGGTCCACGTCCGCCTTGGGCATCGTCACGGCGCCGTCCTTCATCACCCCGCCGGCGGCGAACGCATACACACGGGACTTGACCGCAACCAGGCGCAACTTCCCCTCACCGTTCGTATCCTTCAAATTCAACTCTTTGGCCGCGTACCCGTCCACCGTCGTGTTGGCCCAAACCTTCCCCTTGAACGGCTCCACCTGGCCCAGTCCGGTCACCGCGAGGTTGAGCAGGATCTGCGGGTTGCTGACCTCCGGGGGGAACTGCATGTACCCGGCCAGGGCGATCGAGCCGCTCTTCGCTCCCACGCCGGTGACCTTCAGCGGCATGTTGTTGGGGCCGCTCTCGTTCTTGTCCTCCGGTTGCCCAGGGAACTCGGCCGTGAACCCGTCGCCGGTGTGGACGGCCCACTCGCCGGAGGTGCCGATGTTCTCGAACTTGCCAAGCACCGCGAGTGGGTTGCTACTGCCCGGGCCGGCGTTCGGACCCGGAACAGGTGTTGTGCCCGGGCCGGTGTTCGGACCCGGAACAGGTGTCGTGCCCGGGCCGGTGTTCGGACCCGGAACAGGTGTTAAGCCCGGGCCGGTGTTCGGACCCGGAACAGGCGTCGTGCCCGGGCCAGTTGCCGCGCCGTTGGGGGTATTGGGCTTCGGCGCGTTGTCGCCGGGCTTCGCCGCGTTGTCGCCGGGCTTCGCCGCCAAGTCCGTTTTCTTGTCCTTCATGAAGAACCACGCGGCACCACCGATCCCGGCCAGTCCGAGTACGGCGGCGACCGCGATGATGGCGATCATCGGGCCGGCGCCCCCCTTTTCCTTCTTCTTGCTCGCCCGGTCGTCGTCATCATCGTCGTCATCATCGTCATCGCGCCGTCTCTTCGCGCCGCCGGCCGAACCGACGATGCCGGACCTCTTCGCGGGCGGCCCGCCCCTGCCCGGTTTGGTCTTCCTGTCAGTTTCTTCGTCCTCGTCCACCTCAACCTCGGCAGCCTTCTTCGCAGCGGGTTGTGGCGGCGAAGGCTTTCTCGCGGGCGCGACCCCCGCTTTCTTTGGGCCGGAGCCCGTCTCCTCGACGACCTCCACCTCGTCCACCGCGTCGAGCGACTCGGGCACGGTCATCTGCGCCTTGCAGGACGTGCAACGAATGGTCTTTCCGGCCAGAGTGTCTGGCACGTCGAACGCGGACTTGCACCCGGCACAGGTGATCGGGATGGACATCGCGCCCCTCGTAGAATGGGGTGCCCGCGAATCCTTACCGCGGGCAGAAAATGAGGCTCACGAGAACGACGGCACACCCGCGACCGGGGATTGCCGATTGCTTACCGGCCAGAATAGCGGTTTGGCACCAGAGTCGCAATGACGTTCCAACGTCGCGCCGGGCATCGCGTTGGCGGCAAAGCGTGAGAGTGCGGATGCGGGTGCGAGCGTGAGCAGGAACCGAAAGTCGTGAAAGACGTTGGCCGAGCCGGTCCGCCACTCGTCTTTCTCATACAGCGGCAATCGGCGATCACCCTACTTCTTGTCCGGTACGACTTCGAGAAGCAGCCACACCTTCGAGCCGAGCGGCGGAATGCGGTCGGTCTTGGCCTCGTAGGTGAGTTGGGCCTCGTCCTTGCTGATCTGCACCGGCATCTCCAGGGTGGAGTACGGGAAGTTGGAGATGCTGAAGATGTCGCCGCTGTTGGCACCGTAAAACGGTTTGGCCTTCGGGTCGTCCGGGTTCTTGATGAACTTGCTGCCGGCGAACACCCAGCCGTGAGGGATCGGCGCCTTCTTCTTGATGTCCCAGATCCACTCCTGGGCGGCGTGCGTGTGCAGCTTCCCGTCCCGCGTGTAGTGGAAGCTGACGTTCACTTTGCTGCCGGTGGCCGGGGTGTACTTGGCCTCCTCGGTCTTCTCGTCGAGGAACCCGGTCGGGGTGCCCGGCTTCCCCCCGGCCGCGATGATGGCGAGGTGAACGAACTCGGCGTCCGCATCGACGCGCACGACCGCCTCGTGCTCCTTGGTGCCCTTCTTACACAGCAGGTGTTCGAGCGGCCCCTCGCGCAGGCACACCTCGCACTCCAGCGCCGCGCGGACCACCTTACGCTTCTCCCTGCCGGCCTCGTCCTTCCCGTCAGGCGCGGTCTCGATGAACACCGCCCTCTTGTTCGGGGTGATCGCGACCAGCTTGTTCGCCTTGTCGAGCAGCGGGTACTCGGGCAGCTCTTCGGGCTTGGGCTTGGCCGGCTGCGGCTGGGCGGGCAGCCCGGCGCCCGCGACCAGCACCATGGTGAGGAGGGCGAGAAGCGGCTTCGGCATGAGCGGACCTCGCGGGGTTTCCACCACCCAGACTAGCAGCGGCCCGCGGGCTAACACAACGACAAAAGCCCCGGACACGGTCCGGGGCTTTCGGGCGTCACGCCTCAGTCACACTCACTTGCAGGGGCCGCACGCGTCGGCGCAGGAGGCCGGCGGGCACGGGTCGCAGGCCAGGCGGTTC
>JBJSXS010000338.1:0-9260 GCA_046086545.1 Gemmata sp. | reverse complement strand
CAGGGCTGCACACGTGCTACAATGGCGCACACAAAGTGAAGCGACCACGCGAGTGGAAGCGAATCACAAAAATTGCGCCCCAGTTCAGATCGCAGGCTGCAACTCGCCTGCGTGAAGCCGGAATCGCTAGTAATCGCGGGTCAGCAACACCGCGGTGAATGTGTTCCTGAGCCTTGTACACACCGCCCGTCAAGCCACGAAAGGGAGGGACGGCCGAAGTCCGCTTTACCGCGGCCGACGCCGGACTTCCTGATTGGGACTAAGTCGTAACAAGGTAACCGTAGGGGAACCTGCGGTTGGATCACCTCCTTTCTAAAGGATATTAACAAAACGGGTCGCTCGCCTTGAGCAGCGAGATGAACCCTATATCACCCGCCTCTGCGGCTCGCTACCAACTTGCCAAGATACAACACTGACCCCCGGCGCCGAAAGATGCCGGGGGTCAGTGCGTTTTACAAACATCCGTCAGTCTTCCAGCGAGGGCTGTTGTGGACGACGCCTTCCTCGCACAACTTCGTTGTCCGCTCGATCCCGAGCGCGAGGCCACGCTCGCACGCGAGGAACAACACCTGGCCTGTTCCTGCTGCTCTGCACACTTCCCGATCAAGCAGGGGTTGCCCGTTCTCGTGCCGGACGAAGTCGAGTTGCCGGGCGGCATGCGCGAGGTGAGCCAGCTACCTTGTCAGCGACGCGCCAACCGGCGCAAGAACGCGAACTGAACTGGCGTTTTTCTTTGCCACACGCTATCCCCCCTCGTGTGGGGAACCTGCGTTTAGTTCGGTGGTCGCATGGGTGTCGCGCGATTTTCGTCGCTGTCCTCGCTCTCGCTGCGCCTCTCGCTCATGCGGCGGAGCCTGCCCCCGCGAGCATCGCTCTCCCGCATTACGACCTCGACATCACGCTCGACAACGTCACCCGGCACGCGACCGTTCGCGAGCGCGTGACGTGGACGAACGACACGAAGACCCCGACCGACCAGCTCACCTTCAACTTCTACCCGCACTTCCAGGTGCCGGCCGGCGAGGCGCTCCTTTTCGCGAAGACGCTCGAGATGCTGCGCCTCCAGCCGTCGCTCGGGATCGACCGCGACGGCAAGACGGGAAACATCACCAGCGCGCACTTGATTTCCACCACCGCGAACGCCGCCACCGCGAACGCGGCACCGGTTCCGCTGGCGTACAGCTATGACCAGAAGAACACGACCGCCCTGCGGTTCACGCTGCCGCAGGCGGTCGGCCCGGGCCAGAGCGTGACCGTCGAGCTGGTGTGTGACATCCGCTTGCCAAACAAGCAGGGCCGGTGGGGGCACTTCGAGGGCGTCACGTTCCTCACCAACGCGGTGCCCCTGCTGGCCGTGTACGACGCCGACGGGTGGAAGCCGATGCCGTTCGTGCCCTGGCACCAGCCGTGGTACAACGAGGCCGGCCGCTTCTGTGCGACCGTCACCGTCGCGGACACCGAAGCGGTCGCGTGTTCGGCCGTCATCAGGTCGGAAACCAAGCTGCCCGGCGGCAAGAAGCGGGTGGAGTGCGAGCCGTTCACCGGGCGCGACTTCGCGGTGCTGGCGTCGGCGCGGTACAAGGAGTTCGCCGGCAGCACCAAGTTGCCGGACGGGCGCGAGGTGAAGCTCCGGTGCCTCGCGTTCCCCGAACACGAGTTCTACGCGAGAGAGATCCTGCAGATCGTCGGCGAGGCGATCCCGGTCTATTCGCAGTGGTTCGGCCCGTACCCCGGTTCGCAGTTTACGGTCGCGGAGTCGTACTTCGGGTGGAACGGCAACGAGTGCGCCGGCCTCATCATGGTGGACGAGCGCGTGTTCGGGATGCCGCACCTGGCGCGCGACTACGTCGAGTACCTCGTCTCGCACGAGACCTGCCACCAGTGGTGGTACAACCTCATCGGCACGAACGGGTACGCCGAACCGTACCTGGACGAAGGCGCCGCCGCCTACTTCACGCACCGGCTGATCGACAAGAAGAAGGGGAAGAACAACGCGTTCCTGAAGTGGCCGCAGGGCCTCGGGTGGCTGCCCAACATCAGCCGCGAGAACTACCGCAACGGGTCGATGTACCACGCCATCCGCAACAACGAGATGACGCCGGCCGCGCAGGAGCTGCCGCGGTACAACCACCTGTTCGGGCTGTTCACCGGAGCTTACGACCGCGGCGGGAAGGTGTTCACCATGATCGAGGAGCGGCTCGGCGAGGCCGCGTTCCTCGACTTCGTTGGCGGGCTGGCGAGGAAGTACTCCTGGCGCATCCTCACGTCATCGGCGCTGCGCGCGGAGCTGGAAGCGTACACCGGTAAGGACTGGGGCGAGTTCTTCTCGCGCTGGGTGTTCGGCACCGGGCTGACGGACTGGTCCGTCGAGCGCGTGAGCGTCGACCGACTCGCCGGGCCGCGCGCGCGGGCGGCGTACTCCGCGTCTGTTGTGGTGAGGCAGTCGCGCGAACTCACCGAGCCCACCGTCGTCGCGTTCGCGAGCGGTCAGTCGGTGGTGCGGCTGCCGGTCGGGCCGTACACCGAGAGGGTGCAGGTGGGGGAGCACAACGCCACCATCACGCCGCTGGGCGAGAACCGGTGGCGCGTTGACGCGGAGCTGCCCTTCGAACCGGACCAGGTGGAGGTGGACCCCGACCGGGTGCTGCTCGACGCGAACCCCGGCAACAACCGGTGGAAGGAGGCGCCGAAGGTCCGCGTCACGCCGCTGTACTCGATGCTGGACGAGACGAACCTGACCGCCGACTACGACCGGTGGAACTTCGTCGCGGGGCCGTGGGTGTGGGGGCCGGCGGCGCAAGACCCATGGTACACGCGCTCCACGATGCTCGGGCTGCGGGCGGGCGGGTATCGCACTGAGCGCTACACCGCCGGCGTGTACACCGCCGTTCGGTCGGACTACCGCGACGCGGTGGTGGGCGCGGACGCCCGGCTCTTCGCCCCGCACCGCGAGTTCGGCGCCAACTGGGAGGCGCGCGTCGGCGGGCCGTGGGGCGGCCTGGACGGCGCCAGCGGGGCGCAGCGCGGGTCGATCTACGCGCGGACGATCCGCCGGGAGTCGTCGAGCCTGTACCTGCCGCCCATGTTCTACGACGAGGCGTTCGCGACCTACCAGGACAACTTCCTGCCCTACGAGCGCGCGAGCACGAACGGGCAGGGGGGCCGGCGCTGGGCCCGCCTGTGGATGGCGGGCTGGCTCGCGCGCCTGAACCTCTACACGCCGTACTGGGATCCCGAGTGCGGTGTGTGGGCCGACGCGGTCGGGTCCGGCGGGCAGGCGGAGTTCGGCAGCGACTGGAAGCCGCTCGCGCAGGTGCGCGGCGAACTCGCGGGGCTCCACACGCTGCCCGATTGGACCGGCCCGCTGCGGGTGGCGCGGGTCGCGGGGCGCGTGGTCGGGCAGTACGCGACCCCCCAGTACGGGCAGTTCTACGCGCTCGGCGGGGGGACGCTGTTCCGCGGGTTCGACCTGGCCGAGCGCCAGGGCAACGCGCTGTGGGTCGCCAACCTCGAACTGCGTTGGCCGCTGGTGCGGAACGCGACCTGGGACGCGCTGGACCACTTCGTCGGCGCGCGGAACGTGTGGCTCGCGACCTTCTACGACGTGGGCGCGGTGTACGCGAACGGGCGCCCGGTGGGCGGGAACGTGGCGCACGCCGTCGGCGCGGGGCTGCGCGTGGACATCGCGGTGTTCAGCTTCCTCGAACGTGCGACCCTTCGGTTCGACGTGGGCAAACCGCTCAATGGCGGGGCGCCGCTCCAGTTCTGGTTCGGCGCGCAGCACGCATTTTGACGCCGCACCGGTTCCCGACGCCCAATTGCTTCTGGTGCCGGTCCGCGGCGCACCGCACGGCGTGGGGGTTGCGTCCTTCGGGTGCCTGCTCGGTCTGCGGGAGCCGGGCTCGGTTCCGAGCGCGAACTGAGGTGATACTCTTGCGGGCGGCTTTCGGGCGCGCCGCGACCTTTCGCGCGAGTCTTGCCGGTCTTTTTACGCTGTGGGCCGGTCTGCTCCGACGCTGCGGCCTTCGTGATGTCCGGTTCGACCACCTCGGCTGCTTGTCCTGAACGGTTAGGCAGTGGGACTTTTGGTCGCCTGTCAGCGGTTCGCCGCGGGTTACGCGCTGTTCGCCTTCATCGCGTACCGCAGTATTTGATGTGTACGACAGTATAAATTAGTGCGCCGTCGGTTTCCTAGACTTCGGCGCGGTAACGCCAGCATGTCTCCAGTACAATGTACTCGCGTCACACCTCGAACCGAAGCCAAGTCTCACCCGAGTACCTCATGCCAAACGCCACGCTCTCGGCGGCCGACAAGCAGCACCGCCGCGTCGAGACCGCGATCGAGCGCCTCCGCGTCCTCGTCGTCCAGGCGCGCGCCTCAGCCGACGTGGCGGACGATGCCGCGAAGGCGGTCGCACACCTGAACGAGTTGTACGCGGCGGACAAGGACGCGTTCACGGCCGAGGACGTACGGTACACGAACGTGCTCCGCGGCTATCTGGGCGAGCGGCTCGCGGCCCACGGCCCGCGGGCCAAGCACACCAAGCAGCCCAAGCGGAAGGGTGAGAAGCTCGACCACTGCTGGCGGTGCAAGACCCCGGTGGACGAACGGTTCAACAACAACTGCCCGACCTGCAGCACCAAGGCGTTCCAGTGGCGGCTGTGCCCGGTGTGCGCCGCCTGCGGGTGCCAGCGCGCCGGTACCGTGCTGATCTGACCCGGGGCCCGCGGACCGCGACCCTTTGGGGTCTCACTCCGGCAGCGGCTTCCCCTTCGTCTCGGGCGCGAAGGCGATCAGCACCAGCCCCACGACGTACACCGCGGCGACCACCGCGCACGCCCGCGAGTAGTCCTTGCCGAACGCGGCCAGCAGCGTCGCCATCTGGAGGTTGCCGGCGGCCGCGATGATCCGCCCGAAGTTGAACCCGAACCCCTGCCCGGTGGCCCGCACCGCGGTCGGAAACAGTTCCGGCAGGTACAACGGCAGCCAGCCGTAGAACGACGCCGAGATCAGCCCGAGCACCCCGGCGAACAGCACGAACGCGGCCCCGTAGGGCGGCTTCCCGCTCTCGTAGACGTGCCCCTGCTGGTAGAACGCCACCATCGCCACCAGTGACAGCACGCACAGGGCCGCGTACACCGGGCGCCGGCCGAACGGGGCACAGAGCAGCGCGCCGGCCATGCACCCGAGTGCCGCGCCGACCGACGAGGCGATCTGAAGCCACGCCCGCCGCACCTCGTTGGGCGTCTCGCCGGGCAGGTCGTTCACCCACATGTACATCCACATCAGCCCGGCCCACGTGCCGAGCAGCGCGACCCCACTCAGCCCCGCGCCGAGGAGCATCCGGCCGAGGGTCGTGGCGCGCGCCTCGGGGGCCAGCCCGCTCCGCGCCAGGTACCCGCGTGCCGGGTACAGGTAGCCGAGCACGACGACCGCCAGCCCGACCAGCGACCCGCCCGCGCGCACCCACCAGCCGAGTTGCTCCTGCGGCAGCGCCCACAGCGCGATCACCCCGCACGCGGCCGTGCACCCCACCAGTACGCCGAGGAGGTCGCGCTCGGACCAGTGCGACGCCTTCCCCGCGTCCCGCTCGTGCAGCCACCGCTCGGACTCGGGCACGAACAGCCGGATCAGCATCGTCAGCAGCGCCGGCAGCGCTCCGACCAGCATCAGCAGCCGCCAGTGCCCGTTCACGGTCAGGCTCGCGGCCCAGTCGGCCGGCAGTCCGACGCCGGTCAGCCAGCCCGACACCTGCCCCGGCCGGAGCGCGGACAGCCCCAGCAGGATGCCGCCGCAGATGAGGTACCCTAGGTTCCCGAACGCGCCGATCAGCCCGGCCATGAGCGCCCGCGACGCGCCCGGCCACATTTCCATGACCAGCGCCACCCCCAGTGCCCACTCGCCGCCCATGCCGAGCGCGCCGAGGAACCGCAGCACGGCCAGTTGCTCCGGGCTTTGCGACGCGGCCGACAGCCCGCTGCAGAGCGAATACATCAGGATGCTGATCGTCATCGCCCGGACGCGGCCGATCTTGTCGCCCAGCCAGCCGAACAGCACGCCCCCGGTCGCCGCGCCGACGAGGAAGCACGCGAGCACCACCCCGTACCACTTGTCCACCGTCTCCTTTTCGGTGCCCGAGCCGAGCAGCTCGCGGAGCGCGTCCTTGCCGACGAGTGGGAACAGCCCCATCTCCATCCCGTCAAACATCCAGCCCAGGAGCGCGGCCAGCAGCGCGAGGTTGCGCCCGCGGGAAGAAGGGGGGAGGGTGCTCATCGTCGGTGATCCACAGCGGGGCGTGCGTTCGGCGGTGATGAGTGCAGAATCGCGGAAGCGGGGGTGAGGGGCAATAGGGTACCCGACTTTTAGTCGTACGCAACCGCCGACCTACGGCCCCCGGGGAACGGGCGCTTGCTTCTGGTCCGGCACACACAACGGCGAGCGCGGCGGCACCGAGGTGGTGAAATGACCGTCGAGGTCCTCGCTTGCGGGCTGATGAACGTCCGAATACTGAGCGACGTGGTGACAACCGGCCAGCCGTTTCGACAGCGCGCGGCGGCCCGCGTAACCCGCGCGGTTCGGCCCTTGCATTTCGCGAGCCCGTGCATCATCCTTCACTCCAGACTTTTTCGTCCGGAGTGCCCCACATGCGCCTCGTCCTCTCCTGCTGCGCGCTTCTCTTCTGCGCGTCACTCACCCGCGCCGACGGCCTGACCCCGCAACAGGCCGAGAGGCGGTTCAAGCTGCCCGACGGGTTCTCGGTTCGCACCGTCGCCGCGGAGCCGCTGGTGCGGCAACCCGTCAGCATCAGCTTCGACGCCCGGGGCCGCATGTGGGTGCTGCAGTACCTGCAGTACCCCAATTACGCGGGGCTGAAGCCCGTGAAGCAGGACCAGTACCTGCGCACCGTGTGGGACAAGGTGCCAGAAGCGCCCCCGAAGGGGCCGAAGGGGGCCGACAAGCTCACGATCCTGTACGACCCGGACGCGAACGGCGTGTTCCAGAAGTCGAAGGACTTCGTGACGGGGCTGAACATCGCGAGCGGGTTCTGCATCGGCAACGGCGGGGTGTACGTCGCGCAGCCGCCGTACCTGCTCTTTTACCCCGACAGGAACGAGGACGACGTACCCGACGGCGACCCCGAAGTGCTGCTGAGCGGGTTCGGAATGGACGACACGCACTCGCTCGCGAACTCGCTCCAGTGGGGGCCGGACGGCTGGCTGTACGGCGCGGCCGGCAGCACCAGCACCTGCAAGATCGCCAACCCCGCGAACCCGAAGCAGGTCGTCGAGTTCCAGCAGGGCATCTGGCGGTACCACCCGAAGACGAAGCGGTTCGAGCTGTTCAGCGAGGGCGGCGGCAACACCTACGGGCTGGACTTCGACCGCAACGGGCAGGTCATCGCGGGCACGAACTGGGGCGGGTTCGCGGCCCTGCACCAGATGCAGGGCGCGTACTACGTGAAGGGGTTCAGCAAGCACGGCCCGCTGCACAACCCGTACACCTACGGGTACTTCGAGCACATTCCCTACACGGGCTTCAAAGGGGGGCACGTCACCTGCGGCGGCGTGCTGTACGAGGCCGACGTGTACCCGGAGCAGTACCGCGGGCAGTACATCGCCGCCAACCTCCTGTCCAACGGCGTTTACTGGCACAAGCTCGAGCCGCACAAGTCCTCGTTCAAAGCCGGCCACGGCGGCGAACTGATGGAGACGACGGACACGCACTTCCGCCCCATCGACTGCCTGCTCGGCCCGGACGGGCGCATCTACGTTGTGGACTTCTACGACCGCCGTGCGGCGCACCTCGACCCGGTCGACAACTGGGACAAGGCCACCGGGCGCGTCTACCGGATCGACTACAAGGGCCCGCCGAAGCAGGAGCCCTTCGACCTGCGCGCGAAGAGCACCGCGGAACTCGCGGAGTTGCTCGGGCACCCGAACATGTGGTGGCGTAAGGAGGCGCGGCGGCTCATCGCGGAGCGCGGGGACCCGAAGGGCCACCCCGCGCTCCGCAAGCGGCTGGTGACCGAGAAGGGGCAACTCGCGCTCGAGTCCCTGTGGGCGCTCGCGGCCAGCGGCGGGTGGTCCGAGCAGGACTTCGGGACGGTCGGCGCGCACGACAACGAGTACGTCCGCGCGTGGGCGGTCCGCCTCATCGGGGACGCCGAGAAGATCGGCGAGCGGACGCTCGAGCAGTTCCGGCGGCTCGCGACCGGGGAGCAGAGCCACGCCGTCGTGGCGCAGCTCGCCTGCACCGCGCGGCGGTTCGACCCGGTGCAGGAGATCGGCATCGTCGACGCGCTGCTGGGCAACCCGATCCTGAGCGACGACCCGCAGCTGCCGCTGCTGGTGTGGTGGGCGCAGGAGGACGCGAGCCGGCGCGACACGACGGACACGGTGCGGTTCACGTACCCGGGCCCGCCGAACCGGAAGCTCGCGAACTTCTTCAACGAGCGCGTCGCGCGCCGGCTCCTGTCGGGCGACATCGCCCGCGGCCCGACCCGCATCGGCACGCTCTTCGAACTGACGGCGGGCGCGAAGGACGACGTCGGCGCCGTCCTCAAGGGCGTGGCGACCGCGCTGCAGGCGCACCCCCGGGACGCGGTGCCGCCCGCGCTGCGCGCCCCGCTCGCGGACCTGCGCGAGAAGGACCCCGCCGACCTGCTCGTGCTGGAGGTGCTGGCCCGCATGAAGGACGCGAGCGCCCGCGCGGCGCTGCGCGACCTGGCCGCCGACGCGCGGGCCGCCGACGCCGAGCGCCTGAAGGCCATCGACCTCTTGCGGCAGGTGCGCGACCCGGGCGCCGAGGCGGTGTTTCTCGCCCAGCTCGCGACCGCGAGGTCGGACGCGCTGCGCCTCGGGCTGCTCGCCGGCCTGGAGGCGTTCGAGGGCGCGCCCGTGGGCGAGGCGGTGCTGGCGCGCTACCCGACCTTCTCCCCCGCGGTCAAGAAGCGCGCGGTGCAGCTCATGTTCACGCGCCCCGCGTGGGCGCGGCTGTTCCTCAACGAGCTCGACGCGGGCCGGGTGCCGAAGGCGGACGTGTCCACCGACAGCGCCCGCGCCGCCGCGGCGCTCGGCGACGGGCAGGTGACCGCGCTCGTGGAGAGGCACTTCGGGAAGCTCGCGCCCTCGACACCGGGCGAGAAGCAGGCGCGCATCGCGTGGCTGAACGCCGCGCTCGGGCGCGCGAAACCGGGCGACCCGGTGACCGGGAAGGCGCTGTTCACCAGGCACTGCGCCGCGTGCCACCAGCTCCACGG
>JBJSXS010000337.1:0-3028 GCA_046086545.1 Gemmata sp. | reverse complement strand
TTCAGGCAGGGGCGCGGCACTCCTGCGCCGGTCCATCACCAGCGCGCGACGGGGGTGGGCGAACGCCGCACAAACTGCGACATAAACGAGCAACTGCGGCTCCTAGCTGATCGCTCTGTTACAACCGCTGTTTCTCTTTTTTGTCGCGACCGACCGCCCCTACCCCGCCCTCGCTCCAGGGAGGGGAGATAGCTACTTTCTGCCCGGAGGGGGCATACCGAAGCGCGGAGGCTCCGCCGCTCCTCTGTACAGGACGGCCGGGGGGGGACCGCTGCCCCTTGAACTTTTGCGCCGAGTTCGTGTCCTTTCCGTACCTACTTCAGCGCCCGAAATCGTGAGCCTCGCATGCTGAGTTCCAGCGAAATCCGCCAGCAGTTCGTCGACTTCTTCTGCAAGAAGCACGGGCACACCAACATCCCGTCGAGCCCGGTGGTGCCGCTCGGCGACCCGACGCTGTTGTTCGCGAACGCGGGGATGAACCAGTTCAAGCCGTACTTCCTCGGCACCGAGAAGCCGCCGGTGCTGCGCGTCGCGAACACGCAGAAGTGCATCCGCGCGGGCGGCAAGCACAACGACCTCGACGACGTGGGCAAGGACACCTACCACCACACGTTCTTCGAGATGCTCGGGAACTGGAGCTTCGGCGATTACTTCAAGAAGGACGCGATCGCGTGGGCGTGGGAGCTGCTCACGCAAGTCTGGAAGCTCGACCCGACGCGCCTGCACGTTACCGTGTTCGAGGGCGACAGGGATGCGGGCATTCCGCGCGACGACGAGGCGGCGGGGCTCTGGCGCGCGGTGGGCGTGCCCGGTTCGCACATTCACCTGGGCAACAAGAAGGACAACTTCTGGGAGATGGGGAACACCGGCCCGTGCGGGCCGTGCACCGAGGTGCACATCGACCGCACGCCCGAAAAGAGCGGCGGGCCGCTGGTGAACGGCGGCACCGACAAGGTCATCGAAATCTGGAACCTCGTCTTCATCCAGTTCAACCGGAACGAGGACCAGAGCCTCACCCCGCTGCCCGCGCAGCACGTCGACACGGGCATGGGCTTCGAGCGCATCTGCTCCGTGATTCAGGGGAAGAACAGCAACTACGACACGGACGTGTTCGCCCCGCTGTTCAAGGCGATTCGGGACGTGACGCTGTGCGACAAGCCCTACGGCGGCGTCCTCGACGACCTGAGTGACACCGCGTACCGCGTCATCGCGGACCACATCCGCACGCTGACGTTCGCGCTCACCGACGGCGCGACCGTCGGCAACGTCGGCCGCGACTACGTCCTGAAGCGCATCCTCCGGCGCGCGGAGCGCTACGGGCATCAGGTGCTCGGCACCAACGACCCGTTCCTGTACCTGCTCGTCCCCACCGTGGCGGAGAAGTTCGGGGACGCGTTCCCCGAGCTGCGGCAGAACCCGCACAAGGTGATGGACCAGGTTCGCGACGAGGAGGCCGCGTTCCTGCGCACCCTGCGCCGCGGGGTCACGCTGTTCAACCGCATCGCGGCGCGGACGGAGACCGACGGGCTGAAGGTCGTCAGCGGCGACGACGCGTTCAAGCTGCACGACACCTACGGCGTGCTCATCGACATCACGCAGCAGATGGCGCAGGAGCGCGGCCTCGCGGTCGATATGGACGGCTACACCCGCGCGATGACCCGGGCCCAGGAAGGCGCGCGGGCCGGCGGCAAGAAGTTCGCGGTCACCGCGGTGAAGGGCGACCTGCCCGCGACCGACGATTTGCCCAAGTACGGGGCCGAGCCGGTGGCCGCGCGGGTGGTCGGCTGGGTGAAGGACAACGCGGTGGTCACCACCGGGAAGCTGACCGCGGGCGAGAGCGCCGCCCTGCTGCTCGACCGGACGTGCTTCTACGGCGAGCAGGGCGGGCAGGTCGGCGACACCGGCACGGTCCGCACCAGGGGCGCGGACTTTGAGGTCGAGGACACGCAGCGCCTCGGCGAAACCGTGCTTCACGTCGGCACCCTTCACGACGGCGAACTGTCGGTGGGCGAGACCGTTGAGGTGATGCAGACGACGTCGCGGCGCATCGACATCATGCGGAACCACACCGCGACGCACCTCCTGAACCTGGTGCTGCGCGAGGTTCTGGGGCACCACGTCGAGCAGAAGGGCTCGCTCGTGGACGAGTCGAAGACGCGGTTCGACTTCTCACACGACAAGCCGATCACCGCGGAGCAACTGCAGGAGATCGAGCGCCGCGTGAACCGGCAGATCGTACTGGATCAGGTGGTGACCGCGACCGTGATGCCGCTGGCGCGGGCCCAGAAGGTCCCCGGCGTGCGCGCGGTGTTCGGCGAGAAGTACCCGGACCCGGTGCGCGTGGTGCTGATCGGCGCGGACTCGCCCGAAAGGGCCAACGCGGGCAACTCGGTGGAGTTCTGCGGCGGCACGCACATGCCGCGCACCGGCACCATCGGGTACTTCAAGATCCTCTCGCAAGAGGGCGTGGCGAAGGGCGTCCGGCGCATCACCGCCGTGACCGGCAAGCCCGCCTACGACGACATCCAGAGCCGCAGCGCGATCGTGGACGACCTCGCGGGCGTGTTCCAGTGCCGCCCGGACGAACTGGAAGAGCGCGTCAGGGCGCTTCAAGAGCAAACGAAGGCGCTCCAAACGCAGCTCAAGAAGGCGGTCGGAGCGGCCCTCACGGGTGTGGTGGACGAACTCATCGCGTCGGCGCCGGACGTCGCAGGCGCGAAGATCGTGGTTGCGAATCTCCCCGAGGGCGCGAGCAACGAAACCGTGCGCACGCAGATCGACCGCGTGAAGCAGAAGTGCGGGTCCGCGTTCGTGGTGTTCGGGTGGAGCGAGGGCGAGAAGGAAGCCTCGCTCATCGCGGCCCTCACGCCCGACCTCGTGAAGAGGGGGTTGAAGGCCGGCGACGTCGTCAGGGCCGTCGCGGAAGTGGTTGGCGGCAAGGGCGGCGGCAAGCCCGACTTGGCCCAGGCCGGCGGCAAGGAGCCGGCGAAGCTGCCCGAGGCGCTCCAGAAGGCCGAGCGCCTCGGGC
>JBJSXS010000336.1:0-3894 GCA_046086545.1 Gemmata sp. | reverse complement strand
CGCTGGTCGCCGCTCATCGCGGGCATCGTGAGACGGATGACCTTCCCGTCGTTGTTCGGCGCCAGCCCGAGGTCGCTGGCCCGGATCGCCTTCTCGATTTCCTTGAGGGTGTCGCCGGTGTACGGCTTGATCACGATTGTGGCCGCGTCCGGGCATGTGACCGAGGCCACGTCGCGGATCGGGGACATGGTGCCGTAGTTGTCCACGCGGAGCGCGTCGAGCATCTGCGGCGAGGCGCGGCCGGTGCGCAGCCCGCGGAGGTCGCCCTGGAACACGTCCACGGCTTTTTGCATCCGCTCTTCCGAGTCCTTCAGGATTTGAGCAGCGTTCATGGTGTCACCCTGTCTGTTGTCAGTGTTCAGTTAAATGTGGGGATATTGTCGCAGGTGGTCCACAGTACGGGAAGATGCCGGTCCGGTACTGGAACCCGAACACGGATTGCCGGGAACTACCCCGCGACGATGGTGCCGATGGGCAGTCCCGCGACGGCCCTCTCGATGGCCCCGTCCTGCTGATAGTTGAACACCAAGATCGGCAGCTTCGCGAGCCGGCACATCTCGAACGCGCCGATGTCCATCACGCCGAGCTGCTTCTGTATCACTTGGTCGAACGTGAGTTTCTCAAACTTTTCCGCGTACTGGTTCTTGGCCGGGTCCGCGTTGTACACCCCGTCAACCTTGGTGGCCTTCAGCAGCACGTCGGCCTGCAGTTCGGTCCCGCGGAGCGCCGCCGCGGTGTCGGTGGTGACGAACGGGTTGCCGGTGCCGCCCGCCAGGATCACGACGCGGCCCTTTTCGAGGTGCCTCAGCGCGCGGCGGCGTATGTACGGCTCGGCGACCGTTTCCATCCGCACGGCGCTCTGGAGCCGCGTTTCGACCCCCAGAGCCTCGAGCGCGTCCTGGAGCGCTAGCCCGTTCATCACGGTGGCAAGCATCCCCATGTAGTCCGCGGTCGCCGGCTTGATGCGCTCCTCGCCGGCGGAGAACTGGGCGCCTCGGAGCAGGTTCCCGCCGCCGATGACGACCGCGAGCTGCACCCCACGGGCCGCGACCCGGGACAGTTGCACCGCAATCGCCTTGGTCTCGTCCAGAGATATGCCGAGCTTGCGGTCGGGGAACCCGAGCGACTCGCCGCTGAGCTTCAGGAGGACGCGCTTGAACGGCGTGGGGTTATCGGGCATTGTTCGTTACGGGGACGTGTTGGTTAAGGGCGCGCTCGTTCGGGGAGCGCGGCGGTTCGCAAGGGGAAGAGTACGAACCGCCGCGGCGCGCGGCACGCTCAGCCGATGTTGATGCCGGCCCCGAGACCGGCCCCGGCCCCGAGCGCGATCTTGAACAGCCCGAGGACCATGCCGACGAGGATGACTGCGGCGACCACGCGCATGATCATCGCGCGCTCGGTGAGCAGGAACCCCAGGCACCCGCATGCGACCAGCATCAGGCCGAACGTCGCCCCGTACCCCTCGTACAGCCGCGACCGCTTGTTGCCGATCTCAGTGTACTGCCGGTCCTCGGCGGCACTCCTCTTGCGCGGGGCGTACTCGTCCTCGATCTTCTTCTTGGCGGCGTCGAAGGTCGTTTTCTCGTCGCCGGTCAGTTCGGCCGGGTCGTTCTTGCCCTTCGGCAACTTCGAGCGGATGTCTACTTTCTCGTCCAGTTCCAGCCGCCGCTCGTACTCCGTGGCGCGCAGGTTCGACGCCGCCGCCAGCACCTGGAGGGCAGTGAAAAACAGGACAATCACCACCCCGGCGCCGAACAGCAGGCCGGGCACGCCGCCGATCGGGTTGAGGAGTTCGAGCGGGTTCAGGCGCGGGCCGGCGGCGCGCTTTTTTTTGGACGCCGGCTCATCGGGCGTTTCCGCCTCGGACGCTCCGGGAACGGCGGCCCCGTCGTCGACCACCAGCCCCTCTTGCAAAACGGTCAGCGCGGTGCTGCACTTCTTGCACTTCAGCCGGCGGCCGATGTCCTTCGCGGCCACGTTGTACAACGCACCACAACTAGGGCACGTGTTGTTCATAGCTGATTTCCAGCGAGTGATAGGCCGCTCGGACCGCGGTTGCCGGCGCGGGCAGTTCCCGCAAACTCTAAGCGCGGGGCGGCCGCGTTGCAAGCCTGGCAGTTGTGGAAGTGCCGACTTTCAGGCGCCGGCGGGCGGGTGACGCGGGGGCTGGCCGCAGCGGTTCGCGGGGGCGGGGTCGAGTCCGTTGAGCGCGCCCGGGAGCAGGTCAGTCACGGCGACCGGGGCATCGCCAGCGGGGGCAGACTGCACGTTCCCCGACACGTCAAGAGTGACAGCGTGCGGGGCGCACAGCGCGGTCAGCACCCCGATCCCGCGGCGCGTGAGGCGGTTCCCAGACAGGTCCAGGTGCCGCAGCCGCCCGAGCAGCGGCGCGAACACCTCACGGCACGCGATCGCGCCCTCGTCGGTGAACTGGTTTCGCGCCAGCTTCAGTGACCTCAGGCGCCCAAGGAAGGGCGACCCCAACAGGGCCGCCAGCCCGCAGTCGCCGAGGTAGTTGCCCGAAAGGTCGAGGGCGTTGCAGTGCGCGAGCGCCGGGCACGCGGCCAGCGCCGCGGCGCCGGCGTGACCGACGGTGTTCGCGCGGAGCACAAACTCGCACTCCGATTTCAGCACGCGAGCGAGCAGCGGCGACCGTGCGAGCGCCGTGGCGCCCGCGTCACCGATCGCGTTGTCGCTCGCCCGGAAGGCTCGAACGCGGGCGAAGCTCGGGCTCCCGACCGCCGTGACGATTCCGGCATCGGTTATGTCGTTGCCGGACACATCCAGCTCGGTCAGCCCGGCAAAGAACGGTGACCCGGCGAGGGCCGCAAGGCCGGCGTCCCCGATGGTCTCGTTGTCGTTTATCGCCAGTGTCGTGAGGTTCGGGAGCAGGGCGCTTTGGGCGAAGATCTGGATGCTCGCGTCGTCCAGCCCGTTGAACCCGAGGTCGAGCGCTGCGATGTGTCGGAGGTGCGGCGAACGCACGAGCTGTTCCAGCGGCAGTGGGCCGAGTGCGCAGTTGCACAGGTCGAGTTCGCGGACGCGCGCGAGCAGCGGCGAAGCCGCGATTTTGGCCATCAAAGGGGCCGCGTCTAGCAAACTGAGCCGGCGCACGCGCATGCGCCGGAACAGTTCGTCACCGCGTTCGAGGAAAGTGGCTGCGTCCACGGACGCGGAGTCCGGGACGCCCCGCCGGAAGTCCACCGATTCGACCAGGCCCGCGAGGTGCGCGGTCCAAGCCGCGCGGTTGTTGGCGAGCAGCTCGATTTGCCGGTCGGCGAGCGGCGGGCGCCGCGGGTCGTCGGGCCCGAGTTTCGCGAGGGCGAGTTGGACGCGGATGAGTTCGGCTCGATCCGGCTCACCGCTGTCGTCGAGGAAGTCGGCGTACACCAGCCGCGGCCGATCGTCGTCGTATCGCGCGAACACGGCGTCCAGGAACGGCCCCTCGTCCGTGGCGTTCATGCCGCCATCGTATCCCAGGGGCTAGCGCGTTGCAGCACAGAACTTGAGCTCACAGGCTGAACCGTCGGCCGAGGCGCGCCTCGAACGCTTGACGCACCGCGGAGCTGTCGTCGCCGACCCCGCGGACGTTCAACTCGGTCTGCGGCGACAGGTGTTCGGACTCGGCGAGCGGCGTGAGGCCGCTCAGCCCGATATCGTCGTTCCCGCTCAGGTCGAGTACCTGAAGGCGCGACAGCCCCGGGGCGGCTGCGAGCACCCCGGCCGCGGCCCGGCGGAGGCCGCAGTGCGCGACGCTTAGCCCGCTGAGCTTCCAGTGTGGCGAGTAGAGCACCGCTTCGAGTCCGGCCGCGGTGATACGGGCGCCACTGATCGAGAGTACACGGAGGTTCGCGAGGTCCGGGCACTCCGCGAGCGCCCGCAGCCCGCCATCGG
>JBJSXS010000335.1:0-5209 GCA_046086545.1 Gemmata sp. | reverse complement strand
GCCCGAACCGGGTGCGCAGGTCGAGGATCGGCACCACCGCCCCGCGCAGGTTCATCACCCCCTTCACCTCCGGGGGCGTGTTCGGCAGCGGGGTCACTTTCGAGTACCCCTTGATCTCTTGCACGCGCAAGATCTCCAGGCCGTACTCCTCGTTCTCGAGCTGGAACGTCAGGTACTGGTTGCCGTCGGCGGACAGCCCGGCCGGGTCGGCAGTAGCAGCGGTCATTACAGGTCTCCCAAAGTCAGAGAGAGGTCGGGCCCAACGGCGGCCGGGCGGGCGCCGCCGAACTGGGTGTGCAACTGGATCAGCCCGTGAATGTCAAGGATCATGGCGACGCGGCCGTCGCCCAGGATGGTCGCCCCGGCCAGTCCCTCGACGCGGCGGAAGTTGGCGTCCAAGCTCTTGACCACCGCCTGCATCTGGCCGAGCAATTCGTCCACCAGCAGTGCGTGCGTCTTGCCGCCGTCTTCGACCAGCACAACCAGCCCGCGGCACGGGTCGGTCTCGCGGGCTTTGCGGCCGAACAGTTGGTGCAGCCGCAGCAGCGGGATCACCTCGCCGCGGACGTTCACCACCTCGCCCCGGCCGCCGACCGTCCGCACCTCGCTCGGCCGCGGGCGGAACGACTCGACCACCGACAGGAGCGGCAGCACGTACACGTCGTCGCCGAGCCCGACCATGAGGCCGTCCATGATCGCCAGCGTCAGCGGCAGCCGGATGGTGAAGGTGGTCCCCTTGCCGAGCTGCGTGCGGATCAGAATGTTGCCCTGCAGCGCCTCGACGTTCCGCCGCACCACGTCCATGCCGACGCCCCGCCCGCTCACGTCGGTGACCGCGGCGGCGGTAGAAAACCCCGGGGCGAAGATCAGCGCGTACACCTCGGAGTCGCTCAGCCGGGCGTCGGGCGTGACGATCCCCTTCTCCACCGCCTTGGCGAAGATGCGATCCCGGTCCAGCCCGCGGCCGTCGTCGGTCAGCTCGATGTAGACGTTCCCGCCCTGGTGGTACGCCTTGAGCGACACGTGGCCCTCGGCCGGCTTGCCCGCCGCGGCCCGCCCCTCGGACGACTCCAGCCCGTGGTCGATCGCGTTTCGCACCATGTGCATCAGCGGATCGCCCAACTGGTCGACCACCGTCTTGTCGAGTTCCGTCTCCTCGCCGTGCAGGGCCAGTTCGACCGGCTTGTTCAGCTTGCGGGCCAGGTCGCGGACCAGCCGGGTCATCTTTTGGAAGGTGCCCGACAGCGGGACCATCCGCAGAGACAAGCTGAGTTCCTGAAGGTCGCGGGCGATCTTGGACAGCTCCGGCAGCACCCGCGAGTGACCGCCGGTGTGCCGGGTCAGCTCGTGGAACTCCTCGTGAGCCATCGACTGGGCGATCACCAACTCGCCGATGGCGTTGATCAGCTTGTCCAGCCGCTCCTTATCGACGCGAACCGTCTCCTTCTCGACCACCTTCGCGACCTTGGCCGCCGGGTGCGCCGCGGGTGCCAGAGCCTCAGGCGGGGCCTGCGGGGCCGGTGCCGGTATCGCCGCGGGCTGCGGGGCCGGGACCGGCGCGGGCCCCGACTCGGGCACCGGTTCCGCAGGAACCGGCTTCGGCGGGGCGGCCGATGGCGTGCCCCCTTCGCACACCCTGCGGAGCGAGGCGAGCAGGTCCGAGATGGATGGGTCGGGATAGAGCGGCACCCGGTCCACGGCCCAGGTGCGGGCCAGCGCGACTTGCCGTTTGAGGGTGTCCACGCTCGCAAACACCAACTCCATCACCGGACCGCGTAGCAGCAGCTTACCTTCGCGGGCCAGGTTCAGCAGGTTCTCGGCCTCGTGAGCCAACGTCTGCACGGCCGCCATGCCGAGCATGCTGCTCACGCCCTTGATCGAGTGGAACCCGCGGTAAACCGCGTTCAGCGCCTCGACGTCGGTCGGGTCGGTGTCGAGGGTCAGCAGGCACCGGTCGGCGGCCTCCAGGTGGTCGATCGCCTCGGAACAGAAGTCGGCGATCAGACCCGCCCGCTCGACCGACGGCGGATCGATGGCGGACCGCGAACCGGACCCCGGTCCCGCCGCCGGGGCGGGCGCCGCCGCGGGCGTCGGGACCGGCGCGGGGTTCGGCTGGGCCTTATCGCTGGGCGAAACCGTCACCTCGATGGCGTCGTGGGCGAACAGGAACACGTCGTCGATCTCAACCGGATCGCGGTCGGTGGTCAGCCGCATCGTCCACGACAGGTAGCACGCTTCCGGGTCGAGATCGGCCAGCGCGGGCAACCGGCTCGCGTCCAACCGCACCTGGCTTACGGTCCCCAGCGCGGCGAGTTCGGCCAGCAGCCGCAGCGGGTCCAGGCCGCACTTCAGCGTGTTCGGCTGGGGCGCGACCAGCACCACAAACTCGGCCGGCGCACGGGTGCCGGCCACAGTCGGTGCGTGGGCCGGGCCCCCGGCCGGGGCGCTGACAGCCGCCCGAGCGGCCGGAGACAGTTCCCGCTCCAGCCGCATCAGCCACTCTTCGAGGTTCGACGGCTCGGCCGCACCGGCGCGAGTGCCGTCCACCAGTTTCGTCAGGAAGTCGGTCGCCTCCAGGAGGGTGTCCAGCCGCTCGGTCGGGATTACTGTGGCCGTGCGGCACCGGTCGAGCACCTCTTCCATCGCGTGTGTGAACCGGGTCAACTGCGGGAACCCGACCGCATCGGCTCCGCCCTTGAGCGAGTGGGCGGCCCGGAACGCGGCGTCCGCCGTCGCAGGGTCGTGCCCGCCGGACTCAAGCCGCAACAGTGACGACTCGAGCGCCGCGAGGTGCTCGACCGCCTCGGCGAAGAACGTCCGGCGATACCGCTCCAGGTCAGTTTCCATCGGGCTCACCTCAGTCACGGCACCAGCCGGTTAACCACCTGAATCAGCCGCGCCGGGTCGAACGGCTTGGTCACCCATCCGGTCGCCCCGGCCGTCCGGCCCTCATCCTTGCGGTCGTCGCCGGACTCGGTGGTGAGCATCAGGATGGGCGTGAACCTGAACTCAGGGCGGGCCCGCAGGTTCTTGACGAGCGCGATCCCGTTCATCACCGGCATGTTGAAGTCGGTGATGACCAGTTGCACCGCCTGCCCGGCCAGCTTGGCCAATGCGTCGGCCCCGTTGACGCCCTCCACGACAGCAAACCCGGCCTTGCGCAGGGTGTCGCCGACCATCATCCTCATGGTCGCCGAGTCGTCGACGACCAGCACCGTTTTGGGCATGACTGTGTTCCCGTTTCGACCCGCGTTTCGCAACTCACCCCGCCCCGCCGAGGCCGGCCATGCGGAACAGCTTGGCAACCGCCGGCGGAACGTCGGCCACCTCGCACTCCCGCCCGGCCGCCCTCAGCTCGCGCCCCAGCGCGATCAGGATCTGTATGGCGGAGACGTCGAGGTACTCGACCGCGGCACAACTGATGCACACGTTGGTGCCGCCCGCCAAGAGTTCAAGCGCCGCGGCCCGTAGGGCGGCTACGGTTTCGATCACCACCCGACCGCCCAGTGCGAGCCGCGACCACCCGCGGCGAGCGGGGTCAGCGTCCACCAAAAACTGAGCCGGCGCGTCCATTACGGCTTCACCTTAACGGCCAGGAACTGGTCAATGGCTTCACCATCGAACCACTCGCGACAAATTTGCGTCACGTGTCCGGTTTGGGTGAAAAGTGATTGGAAAAAACGAAAAGAAATCGCGAATTTGCCTCAATTTTCGCCGTTTGGGCAACTATTCAGCCCACAGCATAAACACCACATATCGCAGGCATCGCAGTGAAGGAAACCGAGCAAACAGCCTCGCATATTTGATGTCGGTCGATAAAGAATGGCGCGACGACGCGGAGCGAGGTGTGAACCTCGGTCGCAAATTTCAATGCTCACAGTAGCGCACTTGTCGACAGCGAAGTAAAAGTGCAGCGCAGGCTTGGGCTAGTAGTCTGTTAGCTGGCCCCTTTGGGAGTTGGGCACCTGTGGTCGGCCCGCGTGATGACTGCTGGTGCATCATCAGCAGGTACCGCTCCGGGCCCGAGGTCCGCAACGCGTAGCGCGGTAATCAAGTCCGTCACCTGCCAGAACCCTACCGACTTCCCGCGGACGCATACCGCCAAAACAAGCGAAGTTGTCAGATGCGACTTTACTCAGCAATCCCAAGCAGCCCTGGAATGCTGGGTTTCCTAACTTTGCCGGCCCTCAACCCCCCAGTTCTATGATTGTCTGGCGATCGCGTGGGAACAGACTCAGCAGAACAGTCGTTTATTGAACAGTGCCCTTCGAGAAGATCGGCGGCCACCGCGCGTGCTCCTCGACCTGACGATGAACACGCTGGGACTGGTCAAAGTTTGGTAGCGAGGAGCCGCCAGAACCTCTTCGTATAGACCCCAGCCTGATTCGTACCTTGGTCATTACAGACGGATAGGAATCAGCCCGGGCCAGTCTCGTCACCCAGATAGGGAAAGATGCGCAGCAGGATCGCCGGGAGGAGATGTTCGAGGATTTGGGCCCGGCATGGGAGAGGGTTACCGGAACAACGTTCGGCACGCATTACTTGCATCCGGCTTGCATCCGGACGGTTCATTCCGGGTTCTTTCTGGTGTCCTCCGTCGCCAAAACGAGACAAGGGTTGCGATGGAGCCGAACCTTTGAGAATGACTGGATTTCGAGCGGAGAGGGAGGGATTCTCTGACCGCTGACCAGATGCCGGCTTCCGGCTGCAGCAACTCACGCAATCATAGCGTGACAGAGAAAGAGATCAAGCCATGCATTGTGTGGGCCGTCGGATCACGGGATTGGTACTGCCACAAAAGTGCCACAACGCCCACGACTGGCCCGACCACACCTTCTCCCGCGCCGCGCCCTCTTGTTACCTCGACGCTTTCCAAAACAGATCGAAGCGGGGCGGCCGTCTCGCGGGTCGAGAGCTCAGGTATTCGGCCTGCCACAATCGTCGCTCAGCGGTCCTTGCCCGCGGCCTGGCGCTCGAGCCACGGGCCGACCTTGTCGGCCCACTTCGCGGCGTGCGCGCGCAGCCCCGGACCGCTGAAGTGGACGCCCTTGCCGCCGTTGTCGCGGAGTTCGCCCGTAAGTGAGTCGCTGTCCGGCCCCTCGAGTGCGACCTTGTCCTTCCACAACGACGCCTGCGCCGAGCGGATGTCCGGCGAACCCTCGTCGCCCGGGATGTGGTAGCTCACCTGCGCGACGAACCACGGCGCCTC
>JBJSXS010000334.1:0-2175 GCA_046086545.1 Gemmata sp. | reverse complement strand
GCTTGGTTCCAGGAACCGAAGGTGCCCAAGCAAGTGGTCGATAAAGTCCGCACGCTGGAATCGCGCGGTCCCTTCGAGCAAAACGAGTTGATGCGTCAGCTCGAGGAAAAGCTGGGCAAGGAGCTGTTCGAGGAGCACCGCGCCGCGATTCTGGAAGTGGTGGAGATGGTCGGCACGCCGCCGAAGTATCTCGTCAAAGCGGCGCATCGGCTTTCCGAGCCGAGACTGCCCGTTGCCGCCACGAACTTGCTGAAGCAATTCGTCCGACGTGGGGCCATGGACGAGGACACGTTCGAGCAATACCTGGGGGATGCCCTGGGGGGGTACTGGCGAAGCCATCGGGACACCATCTTCGCGAGGGCAGACAAGTCTCCGGAGCCGTGGGAGGGGACGATGGCCTTTGCGATGCAGGCGGCGCTCTGTTCGCCGAAGTTCCTCTTCCGGGTGGAAGTGGAGTCTCGCGCGCCGGGCAGGGAGCCGCAGGTGCTCGACGATTACGCCCTCGCCTCGCGCCTCTCGTATTTCCTGTGGAGCTCGATGCCCGATCAGGAACTGATGGACCTGGCCGCAAAGAAGCAACTCCACCCGAACCTCGCCGCGCAGGTCAAGCGCATGCTGGCCGATCCCCGCGCGCAGCAATCGCTCTACGAGGACTTCGCCGAACCGTGGCTCGGTCTGCGGCAGTTGCGGAACGTCAACCCCGACCCGAAGTTGCTCACCAGCGACCCCAGGCGCGAGGCCGAGGCTGCACAACACTTCAAGGACGTCCTCCGGGAGGACATGCTCACCGAGACCCGGCTGTTCTTCCAGGAGATCGTCCGCGAGGACCGCAGCATCCTCGACCTGATCGACGGGAAATTCACGTACTTGAACCTTCGATTGGCCCAGCATTATGGGCACGGCTTTCCGGGTTTGAAAAACGACGTGTTCACGCGGGTCGATCTGGAAAAGGTACCACGTGGGGGCATCCTGACTCACGGCAGCGTCTTGACGATCACGTCGATGCCGGACCGGACTTCGGTTCCGAAGCGGGGGGTCTGGGTGCTGGAGAGGATGCTGGGTACGCCGCCACCTCCGCCGCCCGCCGACGTGCCCGAACTGGGCAAGGAGAAGGAGGTGGGGGCGAACCTCTCGTTGCGGAAGAGGTTGGAGCGCCACCGCACCGACGCGGCGTGCGCGGGCTGTCACGTGCGGATGGACGGCATCGGGTTCGCGCTGGAGAACTTTGATGCGGTCGGCCGGTTCCGGGTGCGCGAGGGCAAAGACGACAAGGAACCCATCGACGTCACGGGCGAACTCCCCTCCGGCGTGAAGGTCGAAGGACCGGCGGGGCTGAAGAAGTATTTGCGGGATCAGAAGAACATGTTCGCCCGCTGCTTAACCGAGAAGATGCTGACGTTCGCCATCGGTCGCGGACTCGACACCTACGACAAGCGCAGCGTCGATGGGATCTTAAAATCCCTCGAATCGAACGACTATCGCTCCTCCGCCCTGGTCACCGCGATCGTGCTGAGCGACCCGTTCCGCATGAGGCGGGGGAGGGATCAAGAATGAAAAGGCAACAATTCGCTCCGGAATGGCCGACGCGTTCACCTCGCCCGTTTCGTAAACCGGCGGAGGATAAACGATGAAAATGACTATCAACCTGAGTGCACTGGCCGCGCTGGCCACGTGGATTGCTTGCGCGACGGCCGTGGACCCGCCGGCGGCCAAACCGGCCGGGGTCAAGGTCGGCCACATGTTGATCCTGTTCGAGTGTGAGGACACCGTCGTCAAGGCTGCGGGCGTTGAGGGACACAAGTGGCTGGGTGGACCCTACATCGGCACCTGGCACGATATTCGGGGAGAGAAGTCACTGCAACCAAAGCGGATGGAACCGCTCGAACGCGGCGACTACGACATGCTGCTGCTCGCGACGCCGCACTGTTACCCGGAAAAGGAATCCTGGTCGGGCCACGTCGGCCTGGATTCGACTCCCGCCCTTCTCTGCGACAAGGGCGTCATGAACAATCCGAAGTTCCGCCTCGTCTGGCAGTCGTGGTACTGGCCGCGCACCGAACGCAAGGGCGACAAAATGGCGCTCGCATGGAAACCGCGTCAATCCCCGCCGGACGGCCTCCGCGCGCTGGAGAAGCTTACCGAACAAATCAACGAGAAGCACGGCCGGAAAGTGAT
>JBJSXS010000333.1:0-2175 GCA_046086545.1 Gemmata sp. | reverse complement strand
GGCGGATGATCCGCAGACCGCACCGCTGGTGGCGCACCTGCGGAACGCGGATGGCTCGTGGAAGGTGCGCGACGACGTCTTCGTCCGCTATGTGCCGGGGGGTCGCCCCGCCAAGGTGGGCCCGCTGGGCATCGGGTTCACGCCGCACGGGGGCAAGCACCACTTCGGGCCGGAGCTGCAGTTCGGGCAGGTGCTCGGGGACGCGCTCGACCAGCCGGTGCTCCTCGTCAAGACCGCATGGGGAGGGAAGAGCCTCTTCAAGGACTTCCGCCCACCGTCGTCGGGCGGCGAGACAGGCGCCTTCTACCGCCGCATGGTCGATGAGGTCCACGCCGCGCTGGCAACCGCCGGCACGGAGATCCCCGAACTCCGGGGACGCCCGCTGGAGCTTGCGGGGCTCGTCTGGTACCAGGGCTGGAACGACGGATGCGACCCGGAGCACGCGGTGCCCGAGTACGAGCGCAACCTGGTCAACCTGGTCGTCGACCTGCGCAAGGACCTCGGCGCCGCCGACCTGCCGGTGGTGATCGGCGAGCTCACCGGCCCGTGGATCGAGGCGCCCGGCGAGTGGAACGCGCTGCGGCGGGCGCAGGCGTCGGCCGCGGCCCGGCCGGAGCTCCGCGGCGCCGACGGCTCGTCGCGCGTCCTCTTCGTGCCGACCGCGGCATTCGTCCGCGAGCCCGGGGACTCGCCGAACCCGGGTCACGGCCACCACGAGTTCGGGAACGCCGAGACCTGCTTCCTCGTGGGCGACGCGCTCGGCAAGGCGATGCGCTCGCTCGTGGTCGAGGGCGCGCCCGCCTTCGTGCCCGCGCTCCCGCCCGCCAGGGGCGAGCCGCCGGCGAAGGGCGAGATGTCCGGCTACATGCTCGTCCCGGTCGAGCCCGCCCCCGGCGAGTTCAACGCCGGATTCTCGCTCTACGCCGCCGCATGGCCGCTCGTCGAGCGCCATCCCGGCTCGCGCTTCCAGTCCGGCCTGTTCGGCACCTGGATGTTCGCGCAGTTCGCGCGCGGGTCCGACGGCAAGCCGGACCCCGCGGACAAGCCGGAGGGCATGTACTCCGACATCGAGGGCGGGCTCGGCTGGTGGCGCGACACCCGGTTCGCCACCACGGTGCCGAAGTTCATCATGGGCGGCGTCGCGCCCGACTTCGTCGCCTGGGCCAACGGCCCGGGCGCGGGAAAGGGCCGCGACTGGGACGCGCCGCTCGGCAAGTACGGCGTCGCGCAGCTGAGCCCGTGGGTCGTCTGGCCGCCCGACGGGCTCAACCTGGCGCAGGGAACGTGCGGCGAGCTGTTCGGCTACGGCTACCTGCCGATGCCGTTCATCGAAGGGAGTCCGGCCGCGGGCAATGACCCGGCCGCGGCGGGCGGGCAGTGCTGGACGCTCTTCCTCAGCACCGAGAACTTCAGGGGGCCGGTCGCGTTCTTCACGCCGCAATTCTGGGCGGAATCGAAGCTGGCACGGCCCGAGCTCGCCGGCAAGCTGCTCGACACGCGAGCATCCGACCCCGCGAAGGCGTTCCAGATGGAGACGCAGTGGATCCCTGCATCGATCGGCAAGCCGACGGCCGACGGCACCGCCTGGGCACGCGTCGCGCCCATGTCGTTCCCGGCGGATGCCGAGGGACGGACCGTGGTCCTGCACCGGCTCACCTGCTACTCGCGCGCCGCGCTTCCCGACGCGGTGCGCGCGTGGTTCGCGGGAGGGCCGGCGCCGAGCGGCGCGATCGATCCGGCGGCATCGCATGTCCAGCGGTTCAAGGACGGCGGCGGGTCGACATGGCGGATCTTCGCCGACGGCACGGCGAAGGACGAGCGCCGGGAGGTCGACTGGCGCGCCTTCGGAAGGCCGTTGGCGCACGACGCGCACACCTTCGGCTACGCGTGGGAGCCGTCGGTGGTGCGGCCGGTCTCCGACGGCAAGGGACGGCGCGTGCGGCTCCCGGAGCACTTCCGGCTCGAACGGTCCGATGGAAAGCAGCCGCGGTGGAATGCGGTCGGGGCGGATGCCGTGCCGGCGGGAACGGGGCTTGCCGCGCTGCGATTCACGAAGCCTCGCGAGAAGGACCCGGGCGCCTACGTCACCCCGGACGCGCCCGGCAGCCCGTTCCGGCGGCCGGGCCCGGTGGCCGGGCCGTTCCAGGCCACGCTGGGCGACGGCAGCACCGTGAC
>JBJSXS010000332.1:0-2243 GCA_046086545.1 Gemmata sp. | reverse complement strand
TCTTGGTTCCTGCTGCGTCCGGGGCCGACACGTCGAGTTTGCACAGCCAGAGCTTGCGGTCGGCGTCCACGAGCGCCACCGTGTCGTCGTCCGACACGGCCGCACGCAACACGCGCGTGCGGGGCCCGACCGGGTGCTCCTTGGCCGGTTCGAAGCGCCTCACGAGTTGCCAGGCGTCGGCCCCCTCGTCGTAGGTCCAGGCTTCCAGCGGCAGGGTCCGGTACGGGTACGCGGCGTACTCGGTCGTGGAGTTGACGGAGTAGCCGCCCAGGAGGAGCAGTTTCTTGGCCTTCGGCAGCCACAGCAGCACATGCCCGGCCCGCGGCGACGGTGAGGCCGGTGGGTTCTTCTGCTCCCACTGCGTCCCGTCGAACGTCCAGGTGTCGGCAACCGTCTGGTCGAGTTGGTCGCCACCGAACAGCACCACCTTCTTGCTGACTGGGTCGTATGCCAGCTGCGAGTTGGCCCGCGGCGGCGGCTGTCGGTCCAGCTTGCACTCGCGCCACGTGTTGGTGGCGGGCGTGTAGACCCAGGTGCAGGGGTCGCCGCGCGGCGTGTCGGCGTTACCTCCGCCGAAGAGGACGACGTGCTTGCGGGCCTCGTCGTAGCAAATCGAACCCCAAAACAGTTGCGTCTTGAGCTTCGTCGCGTTCTGCGGGTCGCCCTTGGCGACCAGATTCTTCCACGCCCGCTTCACGGGGTCGTAGCTAAATGTGTGACCGTTGATGTAAAACAGGAACGTGCCGTCCTCGGGGAGATAGGTGCAGTTGCTGGCGGCGCCCAGGAGCCAGTAGTAAGACGGCCAGTTCGGGCGCGTGTTGCCGTCCGTGTCGCTGAAAAGTTGCTTCCAGCCGGGCGCCTTGCACGGGCCGACCTTGGGACCCCACTCTTTCCCCTCCGGCAGCCAGTTCTCCCACTCGCCAGCGGCCGTGTCAAACGCCAACTCGTCGTAGGTGTACGGGGCGCGCTTGTCGTACTGGCCGCTGATCCAGCCAAGCGACATGAACCGCTTGACCTTCGGCGCCCAGACCACTGCGACCGGGGCGTCGGGACCGATCGCGGCCTTTTCCTGTTTCAACCACCGGTTCGCGGGGACTACTTCCGGCGCCGCGACCGGTTGCGCGGGTGCCGCCTCGATCAGAGCTGTAGCGACGAGAGCGAGCAGAAACGGCAGTGTTCGCACGGGAGCGGCTCTCCGACGTGTAAATGAGCCGCCGGCGCGCGGCGGGCGGATTCGCACCAAACTATCGGCAGCGGGTTGGGGATGCCAGTAAATGTCCTAACGGCACTCGGCACACCCTCATGGGTACCGGCTTGCACGAGTCGGCCTGTTACAATAGTCAGCTGCAGCCACTGCGGTTCGAGCCATGGACGGTCCGTAGTCGGTGGCTGTCGCGAACCGCACACAAGCCGCCCGGTTGACGCCCACGCTATCGTCCCTAACATTCTTTATCTTCGATCACTACGAGGGTTGTAGAGATGACGTTCGCTGAGGCGGTGGCGGCGGTGTGGGCGGAACACCCGAAGGCGGAACTGAGCCCGTCGGTGAAGCGCGGCAAGGCGTTCACCCGCGCGGCCCGAGTAGTATTCAAGAAGGACAGGGGCGGGGTTTACTTGGGGCGAGACGCCGACGGTACCGAGGTGTTGGTATACTTCAACGATGACGCCAACGTCATCGCCTGCACCGAGATCGAGCCCGACACCGACGGCGACTGACTGGCCGGCAACGCTGGGGCTTTTTACGGTCTACAACTCCACGGCCTGCAGGCCCACTGGTCGCTCTAGGTCTTCGAGGCACTGCTGCCTCTGATCGTCCGGCGTCGCCGACGTAAAGATGCAATAGACTCTGACCGCCGCCGGCACCAGCCAGACCAGGCGGTCGGTCTCCGGCTATGGCTTCGGAACCGCCTGGCCCATCGAACTACTGAGTCGCAGGTAGTCGGGTTGTTGGTTCCCTCTGATCCATCGTAACCTGTGTGGATCATAGAAGCGATGCGAACGCGTGCTGAGCAGGAAGCCCGCCGCCGGTTGGCGGTGGCGCGGGTGGGCGAGGGCTGGTCGCCGGCCGACACGGCCGCGTTCCTGGGCGTCCACACCGAGACGGTGCGGAAGTGGGTGCGCAAGCACAGGGCCGGCGGGGCCGACGGCTTGGCCGGCACGCCCCACCCCGGCCGCAAGCCGTTCCTGACCCCCGAGCAGGAGGCCGAGGCGCTTGGCTGGCTGACCCAGAAGCCGACCGACTT
>JBJSXS010000331.1:0-4305 GCA_046086545.1 Gemmata sp. | reverse complement strand
GTGCAACGACGCGAGCGCGACCTCGCTCTCCTCGGGCGGAACCTCTTTGGAGGTCAGGTTCACCTGCTCAGCGAGCGCCGCCGTCGCGGTGTGAATCACGAACTCGCCGTGTTTTTCCAGGTTCAACAGCGTGTCTTTCTTGGAGCCGTCGCGCTTGAGCGTAGGCGAGAACACCACGATCGGCGGGTTCGCGCCGAACGCGTTGAAGAAGCTGAACGGCGCGAGGTTCACCACGCCCGCTGGCGATACTGTGGACACCCATGCGATGGGCCGTGGCGTGACCAGGCCCACGATGTACTGGTACACGTCCTGCACGGCCGTGGTCGTCGGGTCGATCTGCACTGGTAACTCCGTGTTACATATCTACTTTCAGGAGCGCGTAAGCCTTTGCGTACCCGGGCCGCGCTTCAATACCCGAAGCAGCTGGCGGACGCACCGCGAATTCCACCATCGTCACCTCACCGAATACGGCACGGATCCGCTTGCGGTTCTCGTCCGCCTCGCCCTGTCTCCCATCCGAGAACTGGCAAGCGCCGTGTTAGGCGTCGCTGAGCGGTTCGGAGTGTTGCTCAACTTGACCTGGGTACACGGCTTTCAACGCCACGGGTTCGCCTCCGTCGGTCTTCGCGAGTCCCGCGCACGGCCCGCAGCCCTGGAGCATACCCGCGAGTCTGCGCGTGAGGTGAAACGCGGCGCGGGCAGCACGTCGCGGAGCGTGCCGCCTTCGTGAACGTACCGGAAGAACCCGGCAATTCTGCATTCGGCGCAGGTGGTCGAGCGGTTTGCCCAACTACTTCTCGCTCGGCCGGATGACGCGGCGCGCCGGGAACCCGAACGGGGATTGCCTGTCCTAATCGAGCCACGACATCGGGTAGTGCGGGTCGTCCAGCGCCAGCGCCTGTTTGGTCAAGTGAAGCGGCCGGAACGTGTCCACCATGACCGCGAGTTCGTCGGTCCACTTCACGTCGCGGCTGGCGACGATGGTGCCCGGGTGCGGCCCGTGTGGGATGCCGTGGGGGTGCAGCGTGAACGACGATTCCTCCACCCCACGGCGCGAGCCGAACTTGCCGCGAACGTAGTACAGGACTTCGTCACTCTCCACGTTGCTGTGCGCGTAGGGCACCTTGATCGCGCTCGGGTGGGTGTCGAGCATTCGTGGGGCGAACGTGCAGACCACGAACCCGGGCGCGGCGAACGTCTGGTGGATCGGCGGCGGCTGGTGGATGGTCCCGGTGATCGGCTCGAAATCGTCTGCGTTGAAGGTGTACGGGTACACCATCCCGTCCCACCCGACCACGTCGAAGGGATGGTGGGCGAGCGTGTACCGCGTGAGCCGTTCGCCATCCTTGATGAGTACCGGTGTGTCGCGGTCATCGTCGGTGACGGGCGTTTCGAGGGGCCCGTGTAGGTCGCGCTCGCAGAACGGCGCCCCGAGCATGAACTGCCCATTGGGGTTCAAGTAGCGCTCCGGGAACCCGAGCAGCCCGGGCGACTCGATGACGAGCAAATCCGGCTTTTCCGCGCTCTGATCGAATTCCAGCTTGTAGGTGGTGCAGCGCGGGATCACGACGTAATCGAACGGCTTGAACGGCAGCGCCCCGAAGTGCGTGAGCAGCCGCCCCGCGCCCCGATGCACGAACACCACCTCCTCGGCGGTCGCGTTGCGGTACAGCTCTGCTTGCGGGTGCCCGGGGCGGCACCGCCAGAGTGTCACGTCGGCGTTGGTGAACACCGGTACGCGCCCGGTGATAGGGGTGCCGGTGACCGGCAACGCGCCGGTCTTCACGTGGTGGTGCCGGAGGGCGGACACGTCGGCCCGCTCTACGGCGATGGTGCCCGCGGCCTCAACCTTCTTGACCCGCGTCGGCGGGCGCAAGTGGTACGCGATGGAGTACGCGCGCGAGAACCCGTGCGTGCTCACGACTTCTTCGTAGTAGATGCCTTCCGATTTGTAGCCCGGTTCGGCACGATGCGCTGTGTGCCGCTTCGCCGGTATGGTGCCGCGGGAGAGGTAGTGAGGCATGGCTGTCCTACAGTTTGGCCGCGTGTCCCAGCGCCGCCGGGCCGGCCTTGTGCGGCGAGCGCGTCGGGGTCCAACCGATCCGCCCCCGGCGGTCACAAGGTCGTCCGCGCTCGGCCCGTGCTACCAGGCGGCGACCGCATCCGATTCACCGTATCACGACGCGCCGCACGTTGGCCACCGTTTATCTGGCGTCAGCAAAAGCGGATCGCAACTCTGTTCGTCCTGCTTAACCAGATCGACGGCAAGGAAGTCAGTCCCGGCGGCGGGGGACCACTACAAAAAGACTTCCAGCGACAGTCAGGGGGACCGCCGCGTCGAACTCCGGGCCGACACCTGAGAGCGTGCGAGATGTGCGGCGTATTTCATGTCGGGCGCTCTGTGACCGTGTTCCGGAGTGTTCCGAGGCGCTCGATCGTGAGTTCCACCACGTCGCCAGGGTTCAGCCAACCACCGACCGCCTCGGGCGTGAGTTCCAGAATGCACCCGGTGCCGACGGTCCCGCTGCCGAGGACGTCGCCGGGCCGAAGCTCTGTGTCACGACTCGCGTGCGCCAGGAGCTTCGGCCACGTCCAGTACATTGTACCGGCGTGACCGCTCGAATACTGCTTCCCGTTCACGGTCGCGGTCATGACGAGGTGCAGGCGGCCGTCGCGGTACACGTCTCGCAGTTCGGAGAAGGGCACGATTCGCGGCCCGAGCGAGGTGGCGAAGTCTTTGCTCTTCGACGGCCCGAGTCCGACCGCCATTTCCGCCCGCTGGATGTCGCGCGCGGACCAGTCGTTCATGATGGTGAACCCGGCGAGGCACTCGAGCGCGGAGCCGTCTTCGGGCAGGTCGCGCGCGGCCTTGCCGACCACGCACGCCAACTCCAGTTCGTAATCGAGTGCGGTGCTGCCATGCGGTGCCCACACGGGGTCATCCGGGCCGATCACCGCGACCGCGTTCGAGAAGTAGAACACGGGCACGTCGTACCACTGCGGCACCATCGCCAGCCCGCGGTGCCCGCGGCACGTTTTCACGTGCCGCTCGAACGCGTAGAAGTCGCGAACCGACGCGACCGGGAAGGGGGCCGGCATACGTCACCATGATCGGCGTACTGAGGTCTGGCTGGTTTGGGTCACAGCGTGCCGCGGAGCTCCTGCTCGCGCTCGATGGCCTCGAACAGTGCCTTGAAGTTACCCTTGCCGAAGCTCTTGGACCCGCGGCGCTGGATCACCTCGAAGAACAGCGTCGGGCGGTCGGCCACCGGCTTCGTGAAGATCTGGAGCATGTACCCTTCGTCGTCGCGGTCCACGAGGATACCGAGGTCCGCGAGTTCCTCGATGTCCTCGCGAATGGCCCCCACGCGCTCGGTGAGGGAGTCGTAGTAGGTGCGCGGCACGCGGAGGAAGGAGACGTCGTTCGCGCGCATCGCGCGAACCGTTTTCACGATGTCGCCCGTGATAAGCGCAATGTGCTGCACCCCGGGGCCGCCGTAGTACTGGAGGTACTCGTCGATCTGGCTGCGCCGCTTCGCCCGGGCCGGCTCGTTGATCGGGAACTTGATGCGCCCGGTGCCGTTCTGCACCACCTTCGACATCAGCGCCGAGTACTCGGTGCTGATGTCCTTGTCGTCGAACGAGACCAGCTGATTGAACCCCAGGATCCTGTTGTACCACCCGACCCACTCGTTCATCTTCCCCTCTTCGACGTTCGCGACCATGTGGTCGATGGCCGCGAGTCCGACCGGCTTGGCGGTGCTCGGCTGGTACCTTTCAGGGTCTAAGGGCTTGAACCCGGGGGCGAACACCCCGCGGTACCGGTCGCGGTTGACGAACGTGTGGGTGGTGTCGCCGTAGGCGCGGATGCTCGCGGTCTCGAACACCCCGTGGTCGTCCTCAAGGGCCTCAGGGGGCCGCACGCCGAGCGCGCCGCGCTCGAGCGCCTTAGCGTAGCACCCCGCGACGTCCGGCACGTCGAGTGCGATGTCCATGACCCCGTCGCCGTGCGTGACGAGCCGCTGACTCTCCGGGTGCTGTGCCGACAGCGGCGAGGTGAGCACGAACGTGATCTCGCCCTGTCGCAGCACGTACCCGGCCTCGTGCTTCACCTTCGTTTCGAGGCCCGCGTAGGCCACCACGTCGAACCCGAACGCGTTCCGGTAGAAGAACGCGCTCTGCCGCGCGTTGCCCACGAAGAACCGCACATGGTCGATCTTGCGGAGGGGGATGTCTTGCATGGCCTTTTTGCGAAGTGTGGCATCGTGGGGCGGGGAGCCCCAGGGCACCAGGGAGGTGAAGAAA
>JBJSXS010000330.1:0-2356 GCA_046086545.1 Gemmata sp. | reverse complement strand
TCCTCCCGATTGTTCCCCTGCTCGCCGTCTTGTTTTCTGGACTCTCCTCGGCCCACGCGTTGGCAGTCTCGGGCACATCGTCCTCCACCGACTCCAGTTCGGGCGGCAGGCCGGGCTTGGCCGGCCGCGGCTCGGGCCGGGGGGGCGGAGCCACCGGCGCGTTTGCGGCCGCGCGGGTGGGCAGTTTCGGCAGAGCGGCCCGCGGCGCGGGCGCCGGCGCCGGCGGTTTCGCGGCGGCACCGGTGTCGTAGGTATCGGCCGTCGCGGGCAGTTGGAACGAGGCGCGGCTGGGAAGGTTGGCGGTCCGCGGCGGCGCCGGCTGCGGGGTGCGCACGCCCGGCGGGACGCTACCCGACAGCGGCTTTGGCATGCGCCCACTGGGCGACGCCCCGGGGTCGACGCGGCTCGGGAGCGTGACCCAGTTACCGCCGTTCGACCGGCCGGGCAGGCCGGGCACCTGGCCGCTGGAACGGTTGCCCAGACCGGTCGGCGCGCCGCGGGCCTCCGCCACGGTCGCCTTGAGGTCGCCCAGGAACGGCTCCAGCGCCTCGACCAGCTCGTCGCACCCGCTGAACCGCCCCGCGGCGTTCTTGGCCATCAGTCGAGTTACGACCGCCTCCAACTCTGCGGGCACCTCTTCGGCCAGTTCCCGGATCGGCCTCGGCTCCTTCATCTGGTGGGCCATCATCTTTTCGACCGCCGACCCCTCCGGGAACGGCACGTGGCCGGTCAGGCAGTAGTACAGCACACAGCCCAGACTGTACTGGTCGCCGGCGGGCGTCCGGTTGGTCGGCTCCATGATGCTCTCGGGGCTCGCGCAGTCCAGCCCGCTGGTGAGCGTGTTCGCGGTGGACATGGTGTCCACCAGACTCTCGCCCTCGTTCTCGACCAGCAGCGAGCCGATGCCGAAGTCGAGGATCCGCGCCTGGTTGTCCGACCCGATCATGATGTTCGACGGCTTCACGAGCCCGTGGAACAAGCTGTTCTGGTGCGCAACCGAGAGGCCCTGGGCCACCTGGACCGCGTACAGCGCGGCCTGCTGCGGCGGCAGCTTGCCGTGGTGCTGGATCAAAGTGTCCAGCGCGGTGCCTTCGACCAGCGGCCACGCGAGGTAGTGCAGCCCGCCGGCGGTGCCCACGTCCACAAACGGCACGATTGCCGGGTGCGTGAAACTGCCGAACGACCGCACCTGCCGGCGCGCGAGCCGCACGTTCCACATGCTGCGCCGCGGCAGCACCTTGACCGCGTACTCCGCGTTGTCGTTCTTGGAACTGGCCCGGTACACCTGGCCCATGCTGCCGGCGCCGATGGAGTCGACCAGCACGTACGGCCCGAGTACCAGGCCCTGGCTCTTGCCGTTCAGCACCCGCTCGGCCTGGAACGCGGTGATGGTGCCCTGCTCAACCAGGTACTCGGCCAGCGCGGGCGCCTCGGCCCGCGGGTAGCGCTTGAGGAACTCGCCCACCACCTGGTCGAGCGGGCCCCGGTCGATGAGCCCGCTGCGCCGCAGGTCCCACACGAACCATTCGCACGCGCCGAGGTCGCTCGTCACCATTTGGAGCAGTCCTAAGTGGGTGCCGGACAGAGCCGGCTCGATCGGATCAGATGGGGTTCCGTCCCGGCGCGACGGACGCACGTTCCGCCACACCGACAGTGGGGCACCTAAAATTAGGACGCCTTTCGCGCCTGTCAAACTCGGCCCGCCCCGTTTTCAGGCCCAACCCGACCCGCTATCCTAAGGAGCAAGGTTGAAGGGAATGGGATCGGATGAGAAGGGGAGAAGGGCTGAGGGGGAGAAGGGGTGAGAAAGACAAACTCACGGCCCCTCTCCCCTTCACCCCTTTACCCCTTCTCCCCTTCTCCCTCTCCCGATCCCTTCTCTGCCACAAAGGTGATTTGAAGATGCCTCTCGACCCCTACACTCCGTGCCCGTGCGGCAGCGGCAAGAAGCTCAAGTGGTGCTGCGCTCAGTACTTCGACACCGTCGAGCGGGCGTTCGCGCAGGAGGACCAGGGGCAGCACGAGGCGGCGCTCCAGACGATCAAGGGGCTGCTCGCCAGCCACGCCACGAACCCGTCGGTGTGGCTGTACTACGCTCAGTTCCTGTACAAGGCGGCCGCGGTCGAGATGGAGGCCGCGGCGCGCAGCCAGGCGGCGCGTCGCGGGTCCGGCCCAAACGACCCGGCTCCGGGCCACACCCAAAAATTCGAGCAGGCCGAGGAGGCGCTGTCTAAGGCGCTGGAACTGAACCCGAACTTCGGGATGGCGTACTTCCTGCGCGGCCAGTTCCGCGAGAACGAGGGCGAGTTGATCGGCTCGCTGCTCCTGTACCGTAAGGCCGCCGACGCCTACGACC
>JBJSXS010000329.1:0-2344 GCA_046086545.1 Gemmata sp. | reverse complement strand
GGCGGCCGAAACCAGAGGCCGCCGCGCCGCGGTGTTGTCCGGGCGCGTGGTCAGTTGCTCGACCTGGTTAAAGAAGTTGCTGATCTGGTCGCCGATACCGCCCTCCCCGGCACCGAGTGTCGATTCCACCTGCCGACGGATGGCGAACTTCGCGTCGAACGCGGCCTGGTCCGAGTTGCCGGCCAGAATCGCGGCGCGGACCGGAGCGGCGGTGTACCGAGTGATGCTGGCCACATCGACACCGGTGCCGGCCGTGTCGCCACTGACCCGGTTGGCAAGATTCAGCACCTTGCGGTGGTACCCGGCCGTGGTGGCGTTGGCGATGTTCTGGCCGACAATGTCGAGCCCACGCTGCCCAGCGGCGAGGGCGGACGTCCCGATGGTGAAGCCGTTCATGGTGTTACGCTCGGGTCTGGGGCGGGGCCCCCGCCGGTGGCCCTAACCGACTGCCCGACGGCCCGTACCGGGCGGGGGAGTCGGGCGTCAGGTCGGCGAGCACACCGCGGAAGAATGATCGAAGGTGGGTTATGAGATTTGCGTTCCGTGTCTGAACGGCGGCGATTTGCGCCGTCAAGGACGTCAGTCGTTCGCGAGCGGCGAGCAACTCGGCGGAGTGCGGCGAGTCGAGCCTCGCCGCAAGATTAGACAGAGTAGGCGGTTCGCCGTTCAACCCGACGGCTCGCGCCAGGCCGTTCGCGGTGGCCGTGCGGGCTGCGGCGGCGACGCGCAGCTGTTCGGCGAGGGGTTCATCGGCTGCGCCAAGGGCGAACGCGAGGTCGCCGCGGCGCAGCGCATCATTCACGGCTGTCACGCCAGCGAGTGCGGCCCGCAGCGCGTCCTCTTCACGCGCGAGGCTTTCAAGCAATGACACCGCGAGGGTCGAGTGCGGGTGCATCAGTGGGTGGCTTCTTCGGTGCGGTCGCTTCCATCTGCCGAAGGAGTGCGGCGGCCATTCCGACCCCGCCGCCGTCGGCGAGGTGTTTGCTCATGTACAGGTCGAACAGACCGCCCTGCACGTCGCCGGTGTCGCCGGGAAACAGCCCGCCGTCCGGCTCGAGCGACTCGCGCATCTGCTTGAGCAGCATGGCGAGGAAGGTCGCCTCCATCTCCTTCGCGGCTTCTACCAACTTGGCGTCGGCCGCTTTCTTGACCATAGCACCGGGTTGGGCCGCATGGGCCGGTGAAAATGTGGTCGCGAGCGAAATCCCTTCTGCTCCGAGCATATTTTTCTCCTGAAAGCAAAGTGCCGCGGGTGACCTCGCGAGTCGACGGCTCCCGATTCCGCCCACGCGGCGGCACGGGGCCTCGTGCTCACTGGATGATGAGTTCGGCGTGCAGTGCGCCGGCCTGTTTCATGCCCTGGAAGATGGCAATGAGGTCGCGCGGTGTGACCCCCAGCGCGTTCAGAGCGCGGGCCACCTCCGCGACCGTCGTCGCCTTTGGCAGCGTGACGAGCCGCGCCGACTGCTCGCTCCCGGCCGCCTGGGCCCGCGGCGCGACGACCGTCGTCCCTGTCGAAAGTGGGGCCGGCTGGGAGACGACCGGCGTGATCGACACGCCGATGTACAGGTTCCCGTGCGCGACCGCGGTGGTGGATATGGACACGTGCTCGCCCGCGACGACCGTTCCGGTCCGCTCGTTGATGATCACCCGCGCCGGTTGGTCAGGTTTGATCTCGAGCAACCCGACTTCGGCGAGGAACTGCGTAACGCTTTTGTTCGGGTCCGAGGCCGGCTGGCACAACACCACCGCGCCCGGGTCGGAGGCGTGGGCGGTACTCGGGTACCGCTCGTTGATCGTCTTGGCGATCAGCCGGGCCGTGTTGAAGTCCGGGTCGCGCAGCAACAGCGTCGCCTTGCCGTCGCGAACCAGTTCGCCGGGCGCCTCTTTCTCGATGATCCCGCCGCCCGGGATGCGCCCGACGTTCAGGTGGTTCTTTTGCACCCCACCGCCGCCGCCGACGGTGACCGAGAACCCGCCCACCGACAGCGGGCCTTGCGCGAGGGCGTACACGTTGCCGTCCGCCCCCCGCAGAGGGGTGAAGATGAGCGTCCCGCCCTGGAGCGAGCGGGCGTCGTCGATCGCGGACACGGTCACGTCGATTCGCGAGCCCTTACGGGTGAACGGCCCGATCTCGGCCGTCACCAGCACGGCCGAGACGCTGGTGGACCGGATGATGGACTCGGCCGGGTTCGCGGCGAAGATGCCGGTGCTGTAGTTCATCCGCTGGAGCATCTGGGCGGCGACGTCCTGGGTGAACGTGCTGCGGCTGCCCGTTTGGTCGAGGCCGACCACCAGGCCGAAGCCGAACAGCTGGTTGCCCCGCGCCCCGCCGACGTCGGTG
>JBJSXS010000328.1:0-4249 GCA_046086545.1 Gemmata sp. | reverse complement strand
GTTGCGCAGCGCTCCGAGCGCGTCGCACACCACGGCCTCGCCGTCCGCGACGAACAGGAGCAAGTCGCCGTCGGCCGCACCGAGTCGCTCCGCGAGCGCGGCCTTCGTCTGGTCGGTGAGGAACTTCTCGACCGAACCGCTCCATTTGCCGGCCTCGACCTTGAGCCACACCAGCGCCTTCGCCTTGTACGTCTCCGCGACCTTCGCGAGTTCGCCCCCGCTCTTCAGCGCCGTGTTGCTGAAGAGCGGCGCCTTTTTCGCATCCTGCGCCGCGGCCCCGCCCTTGACGTTGATCGCGCGCACGACCCCGCCGGCCGCGAGGGCGTCCTTGAACAGCGGCGCGTCGATGGACCGTGCGATGTCGCAAACGTCATTGATTTCGAGGCCGAACCGCAGGTCGGGCTTGTCGGACCCGTACTTGGCAATCGCTTCCGCGTAGCGGAGCCGCGGGAACGGGGTCGGAACCTTCACGCCCAGACACTTGTCAAAGATGTCGGCGGCGAGTTTCTCCATGACGGACAGCACGTCCTCGCGCTCGACGAAAGACATTTCCACGTCGAGTTGAGTGAACTCCGGCTGGCGGTCGGCGCGTAAGTCCTCGTCGCGCAAGCACCGCGCGATCTGGAAGTACCGGTCGTAGCCGGAGATCATCAGCAGTTGCTTGTACAACTGCGGCGACTGCGGCAGCGCGAAGAACTCTCCGTTGAACACGCGGCTCGGCACGAGGTAGTCGCGCGCGCCCTCCGGCGTGCTCTTGCCGAGGAGCGGCGTTTCCACTTCGAGGAAGTTGTTCGCGTCCATATAGTCGCGAATGACTTTGCACAGCCGGTGCCGCAGGACGAGCGTCTTCTGGAGCGTGCGCCGGCGCAGGTCGAGGTAGCGGTACTGGAGCCGGAGGTCCTCGTTCGCGAGCTTGTTGTCGAACTCGCTCACCTCGAACGGCAGCGGCGGGCACTGGTTCAGCACGCGAACCACCGTCGCTTCAACTTCGACCGCCCCGGTCGTAATGTCGGCGCGCTCGGCGCCCGTCAGGCGTTTCCGCACCACGCCGGTGACCGATAGGACCCACTCGCTTTTGACTTCGGCGCCCTGCGCGTACAGCTCTGCGTTCTTGGACTTGTCGAACACGATCTGCGTGAGCCCGTAGCGGTCGCGGAGGTCGATGAACGCCTGGTGCCCGTTGTCGCGCGCGGTCAGCACCCACCCGTTGAGTGTTACCGTCTGCCCGATGTGCGGCTCGCGGAGCTGTTCGCAAGTGTGCGTTCGTTGCCACTCGGCCATTGCCGTCTCCCGATGCGGAATAGACCTTCAGAAAAGGCAGTATACGGACGCGGCCGCGGGGCGGGCGGTTCGCAACGGTCGTGCCCACATTACGCCGGCGGGTTGTGCGGGACGCGACGAAAAGAGTGCCGGATCCATGCAAAGGACCGCACGATGCTGTGTGTCCTGACCTGCACCGCGATGCTGTTTCTGAGTGCGGCCCAGGCGAAAGACGGCGCCCTGGTGATAGTCGGCACCGTGTGGAAGGATAAAGTGACTCAGAAGAACGAGTACAAGGGGCAGGCCGGGGCGCCGCTCGATTTCGCACTCACCATCACAAAGTGCGACGGCCAAAAAATCGAGGCCGATTGTTCGAGAAGACCGAAGACATGAAGGTAACGTACCTCGTTCGCTGGACCGTGAACCCGCTGGAGAAGGACAAGCCCGAGAAGAGCTACAAAGTGGAGTGGGTATTGGTCGGGGCGAAGGACGCGGAGAACATCGGGGCGATCATGAACATCCCGTATACCGGCGCTCTCGCGGGAAGAAGCTGAAAGCCGCTCGAAAGTACTCCGCGACCGTGGACGGCACCAATCTCGAAGTCACCTTCGAGTTTGAATTGACGAAAAAGGAATGATGCCCGGGCCGCGACGAACCTTCGCGCCGCGGCCGCGGGCGGTACAATCTCCTTGTTCCCCTTTCCGCACACGAACAGGAACGATCAGATGGCAGCCAGCGCGACCGACCGCGTGCCCGTTACCGTACTCACCGGCTTTCTCGGGGCCGGGAAGACTACGCTCCTCAACCACATCCTCACCGCCAACCACGGCAAGCGCATCGCCGTGATCGAGAACGAGTTCGGCGAGATCGGCGTGGACCAAGATCTGGTCATCAACTCGGAGGAAGAAATCTTCGAGATGAACAACGGGTGCATCTGCTGCACCGTGCGCGGCGACCTGATCCGCATCCTCGGCAACCTGATGAAGCGCCGCGACAAGTTCGACTACATCCTGATCGAGACCACCGGGATGGCCGACCACGGGCCGGTCGCGCAGACGTTCTTCATGGACGACGAGGTGCAGTCGAAGACCGCCATCGACGGCATCGTCACGCTCGTGGACGCGAAGCACGTCCTGCTGCACTGGGACTCGCACGAGGTGCAGGAGCAGATCGCGTTCGCGGACGTGATCCTCTTGAACAAAACCGACCTTGTGACCGGCGCGGAACTGGACAAGCTCGAAAAGCTGATCCGCAAGATGAACGCGACCGCGAAGATTTACCGCACCAAGAACGCCGAGACCAACCTCGACAACGTGCTGAACGTGCGCGGCTTCGACCTCGACCGCATCCTCGAGCACGAACCCGACTTCCTCAAGGACGGCGGTCACAAGCACCACGACCACAAGCACGAACACGCGGACGACAAGGACCATTCAGACTGCGATCACGAACACGGCCACGACCACGACGGCAAAGACCACTCGCACTGCGACCACGACCATGGTCACTGCGAGCACGACCACGGCGACAAGTCGCACTCGCACGTGACGACCGATGAACCGGACCACGTTCACGACTCGTCGGTGTCGAGCGTGGGCATTGCCGTTCCGGGCGACCTGGACCCGAAGAAGCTGAACAAGTGGATGAGCGAACTGCTACAGTCCAAGGGGCCGGACATCTTCCGCATGAAGGGCGTTCTGTCCATCAAGAACGAGCCGAACCGCTTTGTGTTCCAGGGCGTTCACATGCTTTTCGATGGCAAGGTAGACAAGCCGTGGGGCAAGACGCCGCGCTCGAACAAGCTCATCTTCATCGGCCGCAACCTCGACCGCGAGGCGCTGACCGAGGGGTTCAAGAGCTGTTTGGCGTGAACCGATTACAGCTGGAAAAAGTGAGAAATGAAGGCAGGCGCAGTTAACGCCTGTCAGCCACTGATCGTGAGCGCTTGGTTCGCCCCGGTCGTTAAGTTCGCATTTTTCCATTCTCATTTTGAACCGACCATGGCTCGCATCAATCTTTTCGGCGGCGCAAAAGCCGAGAACCGACTTCGCCCTGTTTGGCAGTCCCAGACCGCCGATCACGTCATCGGCGTGTCGTGGGCCCCCGACGGCACGCGTCTAGCGGCCGCCGCCGTCAGCGGGCCGGTTACCGTGTTCGACGCGAACACTGGAAAGCTGCTGCACGAGTTGAAGGGCCACGGGTTCGGCACCGCGGCGCTGTCGTGGCAGCCCAACGGGAACATGCTCGCGTCCGTCGGTCAGGACAGCAAGGTGCGCGTTTGGGACGCCGCGGGCGGGCAGGAGGCGAAGACGCTCGACGCGGGCTCGTCGTGGGCCGAAAAGGTGGTCTGGCACCCGAGCGGCGAGTACCTCGCCGCCGCCGCGGGCAAGAAGGTGCGCGTGTGGACCGCGGCGGGGGAACTCGTGCGCGAACTGCCGCCGCAGGCGGGCACCGTGATGGATCTCAAGTGGCGGCCCGGCACGAATCACCTTACGCTGCTGTCCTACGGCGCCGCAACCACCTACGACCCGCTCGCCGGCGCGGACCCGGTGAAGGTGCTCGCGTGGAAAGGCTCGCCGCTCGCGATGGCGTGGTCCCCGGACGGCAAGATCCTCGCCCACGGGAACCAGGACTCCACCGTTCACTTCTGGTACTACGACACCACCCGCGACCTCCAGATGTGGGGCTACAAGACGAAGGTCCGGGAACTCGCGTGGGAGTTCAGTTCGCGGTACCTCGCGACCGGCGGCGGTCCGGTGGTGTGCATCTGGGACTGCCAGTACAGCAAGAACGGCCCCGAAGGATCGAAGCCGAACATGCTCGCGGGCCACGACGAGGACGCGAGCCTGACCGCGCTGGCGTACCAGCACCGGGGCTTCCTGCTCGCGTCGGCCGCGCTCGACGGGAAGGTCATCCTGTGGCAGCCGACCAACCGAAAGGGCGCGCAGATCGGCGAGTTCCAGTTCGCCGGCGAGAAGACCGAGGCCAG
>JBJSXS010000327.1:0-7479 GCA_046086545.1 Gemmata sp. | reverse complement strand
CAGGCGCGAAACGGGCAGGTCGGGGGCCGACGCCGGCACCGGGGCGCCGGCGTGCGTGGTCTTCAGGCGAGCGAGTTCCTCGGTCGTGTGGAACCCGTGCGTCAGCACCGCGCCGCGGCGGTCGGGGTCCGTCAGGTACACCACCAGGCGGCGCTCGACCAGCGGCCTCAGCGCCTCGTCGAGCGCGTCCTGCGAGTCGATGCCCGCGGCCATGCGCGCCGCGCGGACGCGCAGGTCGCCCTTCGTCTGCGGGCCGCGGAGCAGCAACTCGGCAAGAACGGCCAGTTCCGGGCCGGCGCTGGTCCACTTGTGGTACAGTTCGTGCTTGAACCGGTCCACGCGGCCCCCGGTGATGCGGCTCACCAGCCCGCGGCCCTGAAGCGGCTCGATGCCCTCCTCGACTTCCACCTCGTCGAGTTCGAACACCGGATCGCGGTTCGACTTCTGGTTACAGCCGGTGACCAGCGCGTTGAGCGTGAGCGGGTACGAGTCGGCGGTCTTCGACGTCTTCTGCTTCTCGACCAGCACGCCGAGGACGCGCCGCTGCAGCGGCGTCAGCGGCTCCCACAGCGGCGCGGGCGCGGCGGGGTGCGGGCGGGGGGAGGTTGCGTCGTCCGTCATAACCACTCCGTGAACGGAACGCCGGAAGCCACACGAACTCGTTCCGTGTGGCTTCTGTTGTATGCGCTTTAACAATTCGCGACGAACCCCGCCCGCGGCGGTGGGTCAGCACTCACTCAACCCTGACCCACGCTCGCATCCGGGGGTTCGCCCGAGAGGTCACCTCCCGGGGAACTTGGCGGGGTCGCTCACCAGCGGGTCGAGCGGGTCGCCGTTGAGGGCCTTCAGGAACAGCACCAGATCGGCCTTCTCTTGCGCGCCGAGGTTCAACTTGAGCGGGATGATCGGCTTCTTAGAGGGGCCGTAGGTCTTCACCGCGGGGTCTACTGGCTTACCCTCGGCGCGGGCCTTGATGTACGCGGCCTCGGCGGCGGTGTCCCGCATCTTCTCGTCCAGGTACGGGTTCACGTTCCCGCCGCGGTCGTAAAAGTCCACCACCGCTTCGAGCGTGGTGTCCTCCCCGGTGTGCATGTACGGCGCGGTCCACAGCAGCCCGCGCACCCCGGGCGTCTTGAACGCGCCCGCCAGCGCCGCGTCCTTGTGGCCGGTGGGCAGCCGTACGAGCCGCCCGAACTCGTCGAGCGGCAGCGCGCCGTCCTTCGCCCCGACCCCGATGTTGTGGAACGTGTGGTCGGTGTACGTGTCGCCGGTGTGGCAGTTCGTGCAGCGAGCCTTGCCGAAGAACAGCTCGCGCCCGGCCAGCAGCCGTTTGCCGAACTCGTCGGCCTTGCCCGCGTCCGCCGCGGCGGCGAGTCCGAGGTCTTTGAGCGCGGGCCCCTTCGACGCGAATTCGGCCTTCAGGGCCGCGGCGTAGTCCTCGGCCTTCAGCGCGAACTTGGCGCCCTCCTCTTCCGCCACGCGCTTCCGCATGAGGGCCTCGGCGCGGTCGTGGAGGCTGTTGCCGAGCAGCACGGTGCGCTCGTAGGCGGCCACCGCCTTGGCGGCCGCGTCGCGGGTCGGGGCGTGCCCGAACACGCGGTTGAACGCCTTCACGTAGTCCGGGTTCTTGCGGAGCCGGGCGACCGCCTCCTCCCACGGGTCCGCCTTGCCGCTGAACATCTCCTTGCTGTTGCCCACCGGCCCCTGCGCCTGGTCTTCGAGGGACGACCCGCGCCCGTCCCAGAACTGGAACCGGTTGTACGCGGTGTTGAACACCGTCGGCGCGTTGATCGGCCCGAGCGCGTTGTTGATGCCGGTCGAGGTCTTCTTGCCGTCGGCGAACCCCTTCTCCGGGGCGTGGCAGCTCGCGCACGCGACGGTGCCGTTGGTGGACAGGATGTGGTCGTAGTACAGCCGCTTGCCGAGTTCCCACTTCTCGGCGGTCATCGGGTTCTCGGCCGGCACCGGCGGCGCCTGCGTCAGGCCCAGCGGCACCTTCAGCTGCACCACCTTCTGCTTCACTTTCGCCCCGGTCGCGGGGTCGACGGCCTCGGCCTCGGACTCGTTCCAGAACCCCTTGAGCGTCTTCCACTGCGGCTGGTTGGTGGTGACGAACACCACCGGGACGCGGTCCTTGAACGGCGTCATCTTGGATTCGTCGGGCAGCAGGAAATCCGCCGCGTCGGGGTCGGGCTGCCGCCCCGGCGCCGCGAGCGCCAGAAACGGGACCAGCAGGGCGGTCGCGAAGAGCGCGGGGCGCACGAAGGTCATGGTGATCCTTTCGGCTTGAGAGGGCGTCGCATTATTAGCCGTGAGCCAGAAGCGGGCGCAACAGCGGCGAGTGGCTTGCGGACAGAAATTCTATTGGCCGCCGTGCGGAGCGAAAGAGCGCGGGGCATCGGGTGGGCATGCGGGACCGATTGGCCGGGCCGATGGGAGCGCCGCGAGCAGTTCGGCCACCGCTGGGCGCGCGGTCGGGTCCCGGGACCGGAACGCGAACACGACGCGTCCGGCGCGAGCGACGACGAAGTCGCCGCCGAGTTGCAAGACGTCCTCACCGGCGTACGGCCTCCGCACGGGGGCGCCGCGCAGCACTTCTCTGAGGTACCCCCACAGCACCCGCGGGCGAAAAAAGGTCAGCCGCCCGGTGCGCTCCAGCCCGAACGCCCGATAGGCCGCGCGTTCGGGGTCGCACACCAGCGGCACGCGCCACGCGAACCGCGACAGGTACCGGGCCAGCACTTCGGGCCGGGCCTGCGAAACAATAAGAACGGAGCACCCCTTCGCCGCGAACCGCTCGCGGGCCGCGTCCACCTCACCGAGGTGGGCGGTGCACGGGATTCACGCCAGGTGCCGCAGGAACACGAGGAGCAGAAACTCGGAAGTGACCAACTCCGCGAGCCGAACGGGGGCGCCGTCCGGCCGCAGAAAGGTGAGGTCGAAAACCGCGCTGGCGGGCGTCACTTTTTGGCACGCTCCAGGAGGATGGGCCCGGGATTGCTCCCGACGTTGGACTTCGACTCTTTCGGCCGCTCGCCGCCGTCCAGACCGCACCAGATGGCGCGTTTGACCTTATGCAACACGCAGATGCCGGTGACGGACTTTCCGGCGCGAGGCCCCCGGATGTCGGCGGCCGCCGGCCGGGCCTTCGGGTCAGGCGTGAACGTCGCGCCCCCGTCCTCGATCGTTGTCGCGTCCCTCGATGGCGGCACCCGCGCGGCGAAGAAAGTTACGGAGCGCCTGCGGGGTGCGGGCCGCGCGCCGGGCGCTGGCCCCACTGTACCCGCGAGCGCAGTTGCTTCGCCAACTCTTTCCAGAAGCCCCACGCGAACCCGAAGTGGATCGCGACGAACACCACGGGAATCCGCGCCGCGGCCGACAGCGGCTTCCCGCGGCCGAGTGCCGCCCCGGCCCCGAGCAGGACGCTCGCATAGAGCGCCACGCTCGCGAGCCACACCCACGCGACGTAGGGCACCGCGAGGGCCAGCGGCGCGGCCAGCACCCAGACGGCCCACAGCGGCGGCACCAGCGCGGGCACCGACAGCGACTTCGGGTGCTTGAACGCGAGCTTCGCGCGCCCGGCCCCGTACCGCCCGAGCTGGTAGAACAGCGCGCGGAAGCTGCCCCGCGGCTCGTACACGATTTTCACCGCGGGCGTGAAGTAGCACGTCAGGCCCGCGGCGTGGACCCGCTCGTTGAACTCCACGTCCTCGCACGCATCGAACGCCTGGTCGAACAGCCCGACCGTGGCGAACACCTTGCGCGAGTAAGCAACGGCGGTGCTCTGCGGCGGGACGAACTTCGCCTCGTCCGAGTAGATGTCCGAGTCCGGGTTGTGCCCGAGCCGGCTGCTGCGGGCCGCGCTCACCGCGCGCTGGAACGGGGTCGGGCTCTCCACGTCGAGCGGCTGCGGGCGCCCCAGGCAGTCGGCGCCGCTCCGCTCGAACGCGTCCGACACGTTCTTCAGGTACCGCGGGTCGGGGACGTGGCAGTGCCCGTCCACGATCACGATCACGTCCTTGGTCGCGTGCCGGATCGCGGTGTTCCGGCCCGCGGAAGCGAGCTTGTCGTGGTTGAAAACCAGCTTCAGGTTGTCGAACTCGCCCTGCAACCGGCGCACGATGGGAACGGTGTCGTCGGCGGACGCGCCGTCGGCCACGATCACCTCGAACGCCTCGCGCGGGAAGTCCTGCGTGAGCAGGAGCCGCAGCGTGCGCTCGATGGAGCGCGACTCGTTGCGCACGGGCACGACGACGGACACGGACGGCATCGGAAAGCTCCTCACCCGTGTAGCCGCGGCTCGAAGAGGCGCCCGGGCTCGTGTCGCCGGCGCGCTTCTGTTCGAGGCGCGGCGGCACGGCACTAGTCTGTCGGGACGCGCGGCGCGCGATAATACAGGCGCTTCAGCCCGAGCGTCTTCAGCCCGGTGGCGAGCAGCACGAACAGTTCCATCCCGAGCGACCGGCGGCGGATGTAGAACAGGTCGTACACGAGTTTGTTGCGCACGCTCCGCACGCACGTGTCCGGCGGCAGGTGCACCTGCGCGAACCCGGTGATCCCGGGGCGCACCGCGTGCCGGCGGTCGTACCCCGCCACCTGCTCGCGCAGCCGCCTCACGATCTCCGGCCGCTCGGGCCGCGGGCCGACCAGGCTCATCTGGCCCTTCAGCACGTTCAGCAGTTGCGGCAGCTCGTCGAGGTGCAGCTTGCGCAGCACGCGCCCGACGGGGGTGATGCGGGAGTCGCCCGGGGTGCTCCACCGCGGCCCGGTGAGCCGCTCGCACTCGTGGTACATGCTGCGGACCTTGTACAGCGTGAACACGGCCCCGCCGCGGCCGACCCGCGCCTGCGTGTAGATGGCCGGCCCGCGCGACGTGAGCCGCACGAGCGCCGTGCACGCCAGGAGCACCGGCAGCGCGGGCACCGCGAGCAGCAGCGCCAGCGCGAAGTCCGCGGCGGCCTTGGCGCGCTCGCCGGGCGAGAGAGGCGCGGGCGGCGGGGCCGGGTGCGGGCGGCGCACTCGCGAGGCGTGTGGGGCGGGCGTTCGCAACGCGGACCTCTGGCTGACCCGTACGGGCGACATCCGGTTGAGGCTCATCAGGTGCGATCCTCGGCGAGCAGTCCGTGGGGGTCGGGCCGCTCGGTGAGTGGCGGGGTCACTTCCCGAACGCGGCCGCGTACTGAGACCAGGTCGCCAGCACGAACGCCTTCGTCGCCGGGTCGTCTTCGGGCGCCCTGTCGCCGTCGGCCTCGGCCAGCGGGCTCGCGATGTAGACTTTGTAGATGGTGGGCGCGCGCAGCTGACTGGCGAACTGCCACCGCGGGTTGTCCGGCGCGACCCACTCGCCGGCCGTGGTCCAGGCCCACCGCACCCGCACCCGGTCCCGCTTGGTCTGGGTGTTCTTCTCGAAGTCGGCCGCGTACACGGTGGCCGTGGCGCCGGTCGCCAGCGTGAGCGGCTCCTTTCGGGTCGCCCGCAGGGTCTTGTACCCGCTGCCGGGGTAGCACACGTCGGGCGTGTGCGTGGCCACCGACCCCGGGATGCCGCTGATGAAGCTGACCACCGCGCTGGTGCGCCCGTCCGGCGACACGTAGCGGCGGCTGGTCGCGGTGCTGCGCTCGTTCACCGGCATCTCGGTGTCCACCTTTTCCGAGGCCCAGCCCTCGTGCCGCACCTCCAGCGCGTGCAGCCGGTTCGCCTCGGTGGGGTCCGGCGCGATGGCGTTCCAGCGCTGGGTGACCGAGCCGTGAACCAGCGCGCCGCACACGACGAGCGCGAGGACGGCGGTGAACGTGACCGGCTTCATCATGGGTGCGGCCTCTGGAAGAACCTGCCCCGAGCCCCCGCCCTGAAGGGCGGGGCAGCACGGCACGGGGGGCACAACACGCGCTGAACGGGCGCTGGCCCCCTCAGCACAGCGCCTCCTGGTCGGTGGCGCCGACGTAGACCACGCCGGAGTACGGGATCTCCATCGTGCCGATCCGCTCGGCGGCGCGCTTCAGCAGGGGCGTCGCGGTCTCGCGGTACTTGGCGCACACCAGCGCCACCTCGCACCGCCGGGCCACCTCGACCGACTCGGCGACCGTCAGCAGCGCGTGTCCGTGGATCACGACGCAGTCGTACGGCTCCTTGATCCTGGCCAGCACCGCCTCCAGCTTCTCGCCGGTCGCGGCCTTGCGGGCCTCGTCCGACCACTTGCCGGCCGGGAGCAGGTGCAGGCCGCTCGGCAGGAACTGGACGGCGGACCGCATGTCGGTCTCGGCCCGGAGCAGTTCGCACACCCCGGCGAGGTTCGGAACGCCCGCGTAGGCGTGGAGCGCGGGCTCGCGCAGGTCGAAGTCCACGACGAGGGTCTTGTACCCGGCCTGGGCCAGGCTGCTGGCGAGGCCGAAGGCCGCAAACGCCTTCCCCTCGTCCCCGATGGGGCTGGTGACCGCGATGGTGGTGGCGCCGCGGCTGAGCCACGTCTGCGACACGTAGGCGCGGAGCTTGTCAATGGCCTCGTTGGCGGCCGCCCGCTTCGCGGGGTCGCGCCCGCCGTTGTTGGCGGCGGTGGCGTCTGTCGGGGCGCACGGGATCACGCCCACCACCGGCACCGGGACCGACGCCTTCACGTCGGCCAGCGAGCTGACCCGGCGCGTCATCGTCTCGTACCCGATCGCCCCCAGCGCCATCAGCACGAACCCGAGCAGGCTGGCGAACACGGTGCCCATCACCTGCTTCTTGGCGTCCTTCTGGGTCGGCGCGGACGCCGGCTGCAGGATCGTGACCCGGGCCGGCGACTCGACCTCGAGTTTGAGCAGCTCCTTCTGCAGCACCAGCCGGCGGTACACGCTGTCGATGGTCTCGATGTCGCTGTTCTCCAGCAGGTGCAGGTGCTTGTCCTCGGCCCTCGTTTGCAGGATCGTGTTGCCGGCCTTGTCGGTGGTCGTCGGCGGCAGGTCCATGAGCTGCCGCTCGGCCCGCGCGAGGGCCGCCTTCGCCGCGTCGAGCTGCTCCTGGTACCGCTGGACGGCGCGGACCACCTCTTCCAGCTCGCCCGCCACCTTCTTCGCCTCCTCCGTCCGCCGGGCGCCCTCGTACGCCTTGAGCTTCTCGGCCCGCAGCTCCTCCCACCGCCGCTTGTCCGCCTCGTACGAGGCCCTGAGCTCGAGGAGCGCCGGCACGTTCGGGTTGGCGGCGGTGCTCTCGACCTTCTTCCAGGTGGTGTGGGCGTTGCTCATGCGGAGCTTGGCCACGATCACGTCGCGGTCGTTGTCGATCTGGTCCTCGATCAGCTTGGGCGTGGCCGCCCGCTGGATGTACTCCAGCTTCTCCTTGAGAACGCCCTCGCGGCGCTTGTAGTCGCTGATGGTGAGCGGCAGTTGCTCGACCTCGCGCCGCCGGGTCACGACCTCGTTCACCAGCAGGCCCGGGTTGAGCCGGTTGATGACCTCCTGCGAGAGCGGCCCCGGGCCCGGCGGCACCGCGCCGGCGGCC
>JBJSXS010000326.1:0-5683 GCA_046086545.1 Gemmata sp. | reverse complement strand
GAGGTACTGCCCGCGGCCCACCTTCGCGTCGAGGAACGCGCAGAAGTCGGCCATCAGCGCGTCCGAGCGGAGCGTCACGTCCAGCACCTCGTGCGAGTCCGGCCCCCACGCGTGCCCGATCAGGTCGTTGGACGAGAAGCTGACGACGAGCAGGTCCGGCACGTCGTCGGCGCCCAGCTCCTCCTCCTCGATGCACCGCTTGGCGAGCGCGAGCAGCAGGTCGTTGCCGAACGGCGAGGTCGCGAGCGCCTCGTAGTACTCGGGGCCGACGGCCGGCTTGCCGCCGGTGGTCGGGTGCGGGAACGCGACCCCCTGGTGGCCCTTCGCCCCCGCCCCGCGGCCCTCGCCGCGCGTGTCGTCGGCGCACCCGGTCCAGTGCGCGTAGTCCACGTCGGGCCGGAACGCCGTCCAGTCGCGGCCGAACCACCGGTCCGCGAACTTCGAGTCGTTGAACGCCTCGACCCACGGGCGGACGCGCTCCGCGTAGTAGGTGGATGTGCCGAACTTCCCGCCCTCGAACCAGTACGCGCCGTCGGGCCGCTTGCCCGTGGGCAGGATCGCGGACCGGTCCTTGAGCGACAGCCCGAACACCTTCGCCCGCGGGCCGTGTGCCTCTTTCAGCACGTCCGCAACGGTTTCGCTGCGCAGCCGCTCGGGGGTGCCGGCGTTCTTGTCCTTCGCGGGCTTGGTGCCGGGGACGAACCAGTACTTCGGGTCGCCGGCGCAGTACCGCGCGTGGCCGTCTTCGACCCAGTCATTGTTCACGATGCCGTGCGCGTCGGCGCACGCGCCGGTGAGCATCGACGCGTGCCCCGGGCCGGTGGTGGTGACGCCGTAGGGGTAGTGGCAGTGGGTGAACCACGCGCCCTCGGACGTGAGCCGCTTGAACCCGTCCGGGCCGAACAGGGGGCGCCACCGCGCGAGGTAGTCGCCGCGCATCTGGTCGAACACCACCAGCACCGCGAGCTTGATCTTGCGCTCGGGCGGCGGGGCGTGCGGCCGCGGGTGCGGCGCTAACAGCAGGCCGGCGCCGAGGACAACGAGGAGCAGCGCGGCAAGCGCGCCGAGCGCGGCGGAGGGTCGCATCGGGAGTCGGTCCGGCGTGATTGACGGGGCGGGTGCAGTGGAGTTGTACGCGCGCCAGGGGCCGGTGCCACCGCGGACGTATGAAACGCGCGAGAAGATAGACCTTCGCGCCGGGGCTGAGCGGGTGCGAGGTCGCTCGCCTCGTCCGCGAGCGCCTTGCTCGGCGCTCGGGCGAAGTCTTCTGCCCGCCGCCCGCACCCTGAGACAATGGCTCCAAAATTGAGTCAGGTGTCTTCCAACACAATCTGTCTTATTTTACCTAGACTATCTATACTTCTTATATTAACATATTCTGCACTAACAACCGTTGTCGCTTAAAGCTCCCAGCCGCACCCCCGGAGATCGCATGCAGCGTTCCAACCCAAATCCCGATGCGCTGAAAGTCCTCGTCGTGGCCGACGACTCGGACACGACAAAAAGCTTTGCAGAACTGCTCACGTTGCACGGGCACGCGGCTCGCGTTGCGCTCGACGGTGCCAGCTCGCTGCAACTGGCCGATGCGGACCCGCCGGACGTGATGTTGCTGGACCTGCGTGCGCTGGGGCTGAGCGGGTGCGAGGTCGCTCGCCTCGTCCGCGAGCGGTGGGTGGGGCGAGCCGGGCGCCCGCTGCTGGTGGCGGTGGCCGGGGGCGCGGCCCAAGATCAAGATGCGCGGATGGCCGCCGGCCGCGCGCGGTTCGACTTGGACCTCGTCAACCCGGTCGATTCGGCGGTTCTGATCGGCCTGCTGGAGCGCGCTTGCCGCATCCGCCGGCTGTTCGCCCCGCCCACCCCCGCGGTGGACCACGACTCCGCCCCCGAAGGCGAGCCGCGGTCCGGTTCGCACCGCCTACTCGGCGACTCGCGCTGACACGCGCGCCGTCGCTTCGCGCCGGACCGCGGCCCGTGCCGCGCCTCCTTGAGCGACCCGTCGAGAAGCGACTTCAGGCCTTGTCCGCGGCCGTCGGACTCGGAGCGCGCCGGCACGACGCCCGAGTTCGACGGCACCCGCGCGCGGGCCTGGTAGCGGCGGCGCAGGAACACGTGCCCCCCGGCGGCCGCCGGTCCGAGCGGGTACAATGCGGGCATGATGGAAACCGAGTGGCTCACGAGCGAAGACCCCGAGCCGATGCTGCGGTTCGTGCGCCCGCGGGCAGGCGACCGCAGCCTGCGGCTGTTCGCGGTCGCCTGCTGGTACCGCGTGTGGGCCGCGCAGATGCCCGCGGCCACGACCGACGCGGTGGAACTGCTGGTCCGGCACATCGACGGGGTCGTGTCGCCGGGCGAGTGGCTCGAGGGGTTCGGTGCGGCGGGCGGGGCGAACCTCGGCAAGCACTTCCGGCTGCTCATCTGCCCCGACGCGCTGCTGACCGCGGTCGAGTCGGCCAGGTTCGCGGCGCAAGACCTCGCGGCGCGGCAGGCGTGGGACGCGGTCGAGGTGGACGTCCACGCCGACGCGGGCCGGCGCGCGACTCAGTCGAACTGGCGCAGCCGGTTCCGGTGCCGCGCGCTCGCGCGCGAGCGCGCGGCACAGGCGGGACTGGTGCGCGAGGTGTTCGGGAACCCGACCCGCGAGGTCGCGTTCGACCCCGCGTGGCGCACGGGCACCGCGGTGGCCCTTGCGAAAGGCATGTACGAGTCGCGCGACTTCAGCGCGATGCCCATTCTGGCCGACGCGCTGCAGGACGCCGGGTGCGGCGCCGGTGAGGTGCTGGGCCACTGCCGTGAGCCGCACGGGCACGTGCGCGGGTGCTGGGTGCTCGATCTGGTGCGCGGGTAGGTCCCGGGGCCGCGCGCCGTCACCTCTTCACGGTCACCCAGATCACCTCGCTGGCGTAGCCGATCTTCACCACGAAGTTGATCGCCACGAACCCCTGCACGCACACCGGCACGTCGGCGCACTCGGCCGCGTCGGGCGCCGCCTTCAGGGTGATGTGCCCGGTGCTGCCGGTGCCCAGCAGCGTCTTGCTCTTGCCGTCCACGACCGTCACGCCCGGCGGCAGCGGGTTGCCGTACACGGTGCCCAGGTGCCGCAGCGGCACGTCCAGCGTCACCGCCTTGTCGTACTGCGGCCCGCGAACCACCTCGACGTCGAGTTTGATCTCTTCGCCGGGCTTGAGCGTGATGCGCGTCTGCTTCACCTTGATTTCCGCGAGGTCCGAGCCGTCGGTCACGGCGACGGCCATCAGCCCGGCGTCGAACCGGCCGCGGCCGCCGCCGGGCAGGTAGATCTCCTCGACCGCGACCGCCGTTCGCGTGACGGGTGCGCCGCCGCTCACGCCCGGCACGTTCGCGGTGCCGACCACACGCACCGCGCTGGCGCCAACCTTTGCGTCCTTCGCCGCGCTGACCACCAGCAGCCCCTGCGTCATGTTCGCGGGGACCGTGAGCGGGTTCACCGTCACGCCGGCGGGCAGCCCCTGCACCTCGACCTTCACCGGCCCGTCGAACCCGTTGGTGCGCGCCACCTGCACGTACCACGCGGTGCGCGACCCGGGGCCGATCATCGCCTTCGCGGGGTCGCACTTGAGGGTGAAGTCGGGCCGCGCGAAGTCGCACTCGAGGTAGTAGACGAACCCGTCGCCGCCCTTGTTGTTCAGGTCGCGCACCCGCACGATGAAGTCCCCGTCGGCCGCGGGGGTGAACACGAGGCCCGAGTCCTTGCCCACGAGGTCGTCGTTCGACGCGACCACCTTCCCGTCGGGCGTCATCACGTCGATTTGCGAGTCGAGTTGGCTCGTGAGCGGCGTCCCGAACCGGCGGGCGAACACTTCGACCCGCACCGGCTTGCCCTTCGCCGCCGCGAAGACGTAGTGGTCGAGGTCGCGCTTCGTGCCGATGCGGCCGTTCGCGCCGCCGGGAAGCGGGACGCGCGTGGCCTGCTTCGGGGCGTCGTTCGGCTCCTGCTCCTCGACCAGCGGCAGCGGCGTGACGACGACCGGCACCGGGTTCGTCTCGCCGCCGTTGAGTTTGAGCGGCACCGTGTGGACGCCGGCGCCGTTCGGCGCGGTCACGGTCCACTCCTTGCCGGCGAGCGCGGCGCTGCCCACGGGGGCCGCTCGGACGGTCTTCCCGGGGGGCACCGCGAGCGGGAACGAGTGGGCCGCGCGGGGCGCGTCGGTGATGCTCAGCGCGTAGGCCCAGCGCGGGTCGCCATCGTACTTGGCGTCGCGGACCGCCACCTTGTACTCGCCGTCCTTCGGCGCGGCGAACGTGAGCACCGGGTCGGCGAAATGCCCGTCGTCGGCGGCCGCCAGTTCGCGCCCGTCGGTGTCGTACACCGCGACCAGCGGGTCCGCGTGCTTCTGGAGGTCGTGAATCTTGTCCTGGATGCGCGCACACACGACCTCGAGCGTGAGCTGCTGCCCGGCCCGCGCGCGGAACGTGTAGTAATCGACCGCCTCGGCCACGCGGATGCGCCCGCACACGACCGACGGCACCGGGACCGGCACCGGCTTCGCCAGCGTGGACGGCTGGGCCGCTTCGGGAATCACGGGCGCGTCGACCACGAGCAGCTGCCCGAGCGACGAGATGCCGAGCGACGAAGCGATGCGGAACTCGCGCACCCCGACGGCCGCGTCCGGGGCGACGGTGACCTTCAGCTTGCACGACGGGAGGAGCGCGGCCGGCGCCTTCGGGTCCGCGGCCTTCGGCGCCTCCTTGCCCGGCACCACCTCGGCGGTGACGCCCGCGCCCTCCACGAACACCTTGTAAGCCCCCGCGAGCGAGCTGGTGCGGCACTCGACGGTCACCTCGGCCGCGGCGCCGCGCTGCACCGCGACCGGGGTCACGTGTGTGACCATCGGGAACGACGTCTGCGCGGCCCCGAGTTGCGAGAACAGCACCGCGCAAGGGAGCGCGAGAAGGGCACGCATGGTGGTGTGGTCCCTGAAGCCGTTTTTGAAGGGGCCGGGGGCCGGAACCCCCGGGCCGCTGGCGGGAACGCGGGCCGCGGGCCTACTTGCCCGCCTCGTACTTGGTGAGCTCGAGCTTCACCGTCTCGTTCGCCTGCAGCACGAACTCCTGCTTCACGATGCCGTGGTCCTTGGCGTACCACTGGCGGACGGTGGTCTTCGCCCCGGCGATGTCCATGTCCTTGCCCTCGACGTAGACGGTGACGAAGTCGCCCGCCGGGGTCTTGACCGTCTCCTTTTCGGAAACGATCTTCATCGTCCCCTTGATGGTCTGCGTGCCCACCTTGGTGTTGATGTCCCAGGTCGTGTCCTTTTTGATCGGCAGCGGCAGCACCTTGACCGCCGGGTCCAGCTTGTCGTCCTTCACCTTGGTGCGGTACACGCCGTCCGACTTGACGACGTACACCTCGATCACCTTCGGGTCGTTGCCCACCTTCGTCTCGACCTGGAACTGCTCCTCGCCGCCCTTGTCGGCCTTGTCCACCTTCACCACCTCGACCTTGACCTCGTTGTCGCCCACCTTGTACACCCACTTCGTGCCCTTCTTGAGCGGGAAGTACCCCTCGGCCTGTGCCGCGTCCTTCGGTTGGGCGAGCAGTGCGCCGCCGAAGAGGACCGCCGCCGCACCCACCGCCAGACGGAACGCGCGCAACATCCGTGGAACTCCTGAGTTGTTTCCGGAACACAGTTGGACCGGGGTAGTA
>JBJSXS010000325.1:0-6332 GCA_046086545.1 Gemmata sp. | reverse complement strand
GCGCGAGCGCCCCGACCGCGGTGCCCTTCAGCGGCAGCCGCGAGCGCCCGGCGGTCACCCCCACGCGCGTCACCTGCGCCGGGCCGAGATAGGCCGGGAGCGCCAGCGCGACCGCGTCGGACTCGGCGGCGATCGGGCCGCGCATCTTGTCGAACGCCAGCCCGAGTGCCACCTCCGCGATGAGGGCGTGGCGCCCGACCTTCCACTCCCGCGGCTGCGCGACGAACGGCAGGAAGCCGGAGCAGACCGCGTGCGGCGCCCGGCGGCACAGGCCCAGTCCGGCGTGCCCGACCTCCGGCACCCGCCGGTCGCACGCGACGAACAGCGGCAGTTCCGCTTCGGCGCCGTCCAGCAGGAGTTCGCGCGACTTGCCCCCGACCGCCTCGGCCAGCGCGCGGCTGGCGGTCAAGTCGATGCCGACCGCGCGGGTGCGGTCGTGAACGGGGGCCGGCTTGCGGGACCAGAGCATGGAGGGTGCGGGTGTGAGTGTGAGCGAAGCCCAAACCGGTCGCGAAACGGTCAGCCGCTCGCGTGCTCCGCGGCCGGGTCGTACAGCCGGAGCAGCAGGTGCTCCTGGCAGTACTGTTGCGCGTCCGTGACGAGCGTCTCCTCGGCGCGCTGCACCGCGTGAACCAGGTACATCAGGGCCAGGCTCAGCACCAGCGCCACCAGCGTGCAGTCGAACGCGATCTTCAGCTGGTCCTTCGCCATTCGGGTGAACTCGGCGGTCGCCTGCTCGTCGGCGCCGACCTCGACCCCAAACGCGCCGCCCAGGCCGCGCACCGTGCCGACGAACCCGACCGCCGGAATCGCCCACGCGAGGTAGTTCACCGTGGACATCCCGGTGACCAGCCGGGACAGCTCCACGTCCGCCTGGTTGCGCACCACCTCGGCCACGTCGGTCGCGGACCTGCTGACCGCGAACTTCCCCAACCCCAGCCGGACCATGTTCGCCAGGACGAACGGCCTCCCGGCGCCCACCTGCTCCACCTTCCGCGCGAGCGGGCGGGCGTCCTCGGGCAGGATGCGGGCGCCCTCCTCGGTGGGCAGCAGTTCGAGCCCGAACGCCCGGCGCTGCCGCAGCACCTCGCGGTGCCGGCTCTGGAGGATGAGCGCGGCCCACACGGCGCAAACGTAGCACAGGACCTGCTCGGGGCCGAGGAACAGCCGCTGGACCCGGGCCGCGTCCCACCGGGCCCACTCCTTGCGCGCGTCCGGGCCGGCCAGCGCCTCCCAGAACGGGGCCGCCGCGGCCGCGACCACGACCAGCGCGACCACCAGCCACAGCCACTCGCGCGCCGGCCGCTGGGACGTGGGTATCGACATCAACCGCCCTCGGGTCGTTCTCGCACGGCCACCGGGCCGCTCGCAATCTTAGTGTGCTATTGTCGTGCCACAACCGTCGGACCGCAAGCGCCTCTGTACCGGTCGCGCCGATGTGGTAAGCTGTGCGGCCTGTACGCCCGCGCGCGAAGCCGCAAGCGGCGTCAACCTCCGGAGAACCCGCTATGCGCCTCTCGCTCGCCGCGCTCGCCGCCCTGTTTGCCGGGCCGTTACTGGCTGCCGAATTACCCAGATTCAAAACCCAGGAGATCGACACCGGGCTCAAGATCGGGTACGCGGTCGTCACCGCCGACGTGGACGGCGACAAGAAGCTCGACGTCGTCGTCGTCGATCAGCACCAGATCGTCTGGTACCAGAACCCGGGCAAGCCGGGCCCCGCGTGGAAGAAGCACGTCATGCTGAACGGCAAAACCAAGCCCGACAACGTGTGCATCGCGCCCATCGACATCGACGGCGACGGGCTGCCCGAGTTCGTCGTGGGCGCCGCGTGGAAGCCGTTCGACACCGCGAACGCGGCCCAGCTCGTGTGGCTCAAGCGCGGCAGGGACGTGACACAAGAGTGGTCGATGCACGAGCTGCCGTGCGACGAGCCGACGGTTCACCGCGTCCGCTGCTTCGACATCGACGGCGACGGCAGGCCGGAGATCGTTCACGTCCCGCTGATGGGCCGCGGGTCGAGCGCGAAGGGGCTGTGGACCGACGGCAAGCCGGTCCGCATCGTCGCGCTCAAGGTGCCGGCAGCGGACCCCGAGAAGACGGAGAACTGGAAGCCGCAGGTGCTGTCAGAGGAGCTGAACGTCACGCACAACTTCTGGCCGGCGCTCGCGCCGGCGGGCGCCCCGCCACGCGTCCTCGTGACCGCCTACGAGGGGGTGTTTTCGCTCAAATCGGACGCCGGGAAGTGGACCGCGACGAAGGTGGGCGCGGGCAACCAGGCCAACCCGAAGGGCAACCGCGGGGCCAGCGAGATCAAGCAGGGGCACGCCGGCCCCGTGCGCTCCGGCCCGGTGATCGCGACCATCGAGCCGTGGCACGGCAACCAGGTGGTGACGTACACCCCGCCCGTGAACGCCGACGCGAAGGTGTGGGACCGACACGTCATCGACGAGCAGCTGCGGTGGGGCCACGCGGTCTGGTTCGCGGACCTCGACGGCGACGGGATCGATGAACTGATCATCGGGGTGCGCGACGACCCGAACCCCAAGTCCGGCGACACGTTCAAGGAGCGCCGCGGCGTGCGCGTGTACAGATGCGCGGACGGCAAGGGCGCGAGGTGGGACCGTACGATCCTCGAGGACGGGGGGGTGGCGGTCGAAGACCTGACCGCGGCCGACCTCGACGGCGACGGCAAGATCGACATCATTGCCGTGGGCCGGGCGACTGGGAACGCGCGCATTTACTGGAATCAGGGGAAGTGAGTTGCTCGTTGCGGCACGGGCTGGAAAACCCGTGCCACAGCACCAACACGACATCACACCGGCACCACCTCGAACGCCAGCCCTGGCGCGTAGCGGCGGCTGATGGCGCCCGCCACTTCGCTCCGCAGGAAGCCCGCCGCGCTCGCCGGGGAGCGCGCCCGCCAGCACGCGCGACCGGGCCGCGTGCGGGGCCGGCCTCCCGGCTAACGTCGCCGGGGGGGGCGGCTGAACTCGTCTGCTTTCGGTCGCCTCCGGGTCATCGGAGAACGCCTCACATTGATGGACGGGGAGTGCCGCGCGAGAGGCGATCACGAGCGCACGCACGGGTCAGCCCTCCTTCCGGGCGGAAACGCGACCGGCCCCGCGCGTTTCGCGCGGGGCCGGTGGTGAGCCGCGCCGGCTTGCGTCAAGGCCCGCGCGACTGCAGCGGCGGGGTCCGCCCGAACTCGGTGCTCTCGGTGCCGGGCGCGGCCTTCGGGGGTCGGCTGTCTCTACTTTGGTGCGCCCGCGGGCGGCGCCGGCGACTTCACGTCCCGGGCGGCGGGCGCGCCGGGCCGGTACTCCTCCGCGTGCCCGCTGTACCTCCGCTTGTCCAGGTCGTAAGCGTCCAGCCCCAGTCGCGTCAGCAGCCAGTCGTGGTTCGCCTTCGGGTCGATGCTGATGGGCGATTGCATGAACCGGCGCACCACGTTGGCGGTGGCCGGCTTGCCGTAGAACATCAGCGGGTACCGGGACCGCGAGTAGATCGGGTCCATGTCGGTAATCGCGTGGATGCAGTCGCACCCGGTGCCCATGCGCCCCGCCTCGCCCCGCGTATCGACCGCCTGGTACCCGACCGTGCCGGAGTCCAGGAACGTCTTCTGCACCATGTACCGGTGCGCGACCCCGTGCCACACCTCGTACGGCCCCCACACGGCGACCGACGCCTTGGCGTCGTGCATGAACTTGATCGTCTCGTGCAGCTCGTAGTTGCGCCCCGGCTCGACGGTGTAGTTGCGCACCGCGATCTTGCCCGAGGCGGGCAGCCAGCTGATGGTCTGCGCGTCCAGGGCCGGGTCCACGGCCCCGGGGGCGGCGGCACCGCCCGGGCCGGCGTCGGACGCGCGCACGCGCACCAGCGTGGCCCACGTGTGGGAGCGCTCCGGCCGGTGCAGCGCGTCCTGGGCGCCAAAAAACAGAATGAAGTACCGCTCGTCGGGCGGCGCCGGCAGTTGCGCCAGCTCCGCGGCGGTGAGCCGCGCGGCCGGCGTCGGCACCTTCTTGGCCGTCAGCGCGCACCCGCACCCGAGCAGCCCGACTGCGAACAGTAGTAGGCCGCGTTGAAGGATCGACGGCATGGTCGGCACCGGGCCCAGGGTAGTTGAACAACTCGATCCATCGGCACCGCCGCCCTTCTCACTCCAACCCATTCTGCCGCAGGTGCGCTGTCCCGGGGAAACGGCCGGCTTAGAATGGCTGCTGCTTGTAACCCGTTTCACCACAACGACGGACGGAATCCCAACGATGAAGGCGCGCCTGTTTACGCCCGGCCCGACGCCCGTTCCCGAAGAGACGCTGCTCGAACTCGCCAAGCCGGTCACCTACCACCGCGCCGCGGAAGCGAAGGCGATTCTGGCGGAGGTGAGCGAAGACCTGAAGTACGTGTTCCAGACCGCGCAGCCGGTGTACACGCTCACCTGCTCGGGCACCGGCGGGATGGAGGCCGCGGTGTCGAACACGCTCGCGGCCGGCGAGAAGGCGATCCTCTGCACCGCCGGCCGCTGGGGCGAGCGGTGGCGCGGCATCCTGAAGGCGTTCGCCGCCAACACCGTTACCGTGGAAGTGCCTTACGGCAAAGCGGTTACGCCCGACATGTTGGAACGGGCGCTCGCGGCCAACCCCGACACGAAGGTGGTGTTCAGCACACTGAGCGAGACCAGCACCGGGGTCGGGCACGACCTCGAAGCGTTCGGCAAGGTGGTCGCGCAGACCGACGCGCTGCTGGCGGTGGACGGCATCAGCGGCATCGGCGCGATGGAGTGCCGGATGGACGCGTGGAAGCTCGACGTGGTCGTGACCGGGTCGCAGAAGGCGCTGATGATGCCCCCGGGCCTCGCGTTCGTTTCCGCGAGCGAGAAGGCGTGGAAGAAGATCGACGCGACCGCCCCGCGCGGGTTCTACCTGGACCTGCGCCGCTACCGCAAGTCGCTGCTGGAGAGCGACACGCCGTTCACCCCGGGCAACACGCTGATCAAGGCGCAGCGCGTGAGCCTGAAGCGCATCCGCGCCGAGGGCATCGAGAACCTGTGGGCGCGGCACAACCGGATCGCGGCCGCGTGCCGGGCCGGTGTCGAAGCGATGGGCCTGAAGGTGTTCGCCGAGCGCCCCAACAGCGGGCTGACGGTCATCAAGGTGCCCGAGGGCGTGGACGGCTCCGCGACGCTCAAGGCGATGGAGAAGAAGTACGGGTACAAGCTCGCCGACGGCCAGGACACGCTGAAGGGCCACATCTGGCGCCTGTCGCACATGGGCTACACCGACGGCTTCGACGTCCTCGGCGCCCTCAGCGCGCTGGAACTGGTGCTGCTCGAATCCGGCTTCAAGCTGGACGCGGGCGCCGGGGTCGCCGCGTTCCAGAAGGCCTACGCGACCGCGGGCGGCGCGGCGGCGCGGCCGGGCGCGGCGCCACACTGAGCTACTCGAAGCGCCGGACGGGACCGCGTTTGTGGCGGAACAGCGTGAAGTGCGCGCGGCGCGTCCGCCGGCGGGGGGGGGTACGCAGCCGCTCACGGCACGAACCAGCAGTACACCGCGGCCGTCGCCCCGGTGCCCGCCACGAACAGGATCGCGCCCCACTTGCCCCGGCTCTTCAGCGACCACCACATGATGAGGCCGGTCACCGAAATGATGAGCAAGAGGACGCAGGTGCCGTCGATCACGAAGCTCCACACGCGGCCGGTGCGCTTCACCTCGTTGGTCATGTTGCCGCGGTTGCCGCGGTGCAGGTCCGTCATCACGATCGCGAACCCCTGGTAGGTGGACACGACCTCCGTCTGGCCGGTCTCCACGTCGATGGTCGCGGTCGTCTCGCCCCCGGCCCGCTTGAACTCCGCCTTGATCTGGTACCTGGGCGGCGCGTCGTCCGGCGCGTCGTCGGGCCGGTCCGCTTTCGCGAAGGTGAACGAACTCAACTCGCCGCGCACGTCGAACTGCTTGCGCAGCGCCTCGACCACCGCGAGCTTCTCATCACCGGTGGCCTCGTCCGACGAAGCCGACGGGACGGGCAGTTTCCCGCCGGGCATCTTGTCGCGCGGGAGCGGACCGGACGTGCGGCGCGTCTGCGCCTCGAGCTTGGCGTCGTCCGGGAGGAACCACTCGGTGTGGTTGAGCATGAACCCGGTGACCGCGAAAAAGAGGATCAGCGTCAGGCCGAACAGCGTAAGGTACACGTGGACCGTGCGCGCGGTCTTGAGCAGCCAGCGGTGGAATGGGGACATGAGGGTGCGTGCGGGTGATGGAAGGCGGAGCCAGTTAAACGAGCCGCGACCGCCGGGGAGCGGGATGGGTAAACCGCTCCCCGGCGGTCGCGGC
>JBJSXS010000324.1:0-3722 GCA_046086545.1 Gemmata sp. | reverse complement strand
TATTCCCACTCGGCCTCGGTTGGCAAACGATACGCCTTCTTGTCTTTGTCCTTCTCCTGCAACTTCTTGATGAAGGCCTGGCAGTCGTTCCAAGAAACGGTGTCCACCGGCAGGTTCTTTTCGCCCTTGAACTGGCTGGTGTTGTTTCCCATCACCTCCTGCCATTGTTCCTGCGTTACGGTGTACACGCCCATGTATAAGCCCTTGGTGAGCGTGACCTTGTGCTGCGTTTCGGCGTGCGGTTCGGAGTGATTGCGTTGTTTTTCCTCCTTCGGACTGCCCATCACAAAGCTGCCCGGGGGAATCCACACGAACTTCATCCCGATGGTGTTCGTGAAGTGCTTCGGCGGTTCCTTTTTCTCCTGGGCTTGGAGGGAGAGATGCAGTGCCGGCGCTGCGTCAAAGGTGATAAAGAAGAGACTGCCGGCCCCGAGCGTGACGCCCTTGAGTGCGGTTCTGCGGTCGAATTGGGACGGGCTCACCACCCGCGGGGAGTGCGTGGGAATACTCATTTTCTCTCCTTCACGGGTTGAGTTCGGTACAGGAAGGAGTCGGAGGAAAGCAGCGAGACCAGCAGCGCTCTGAAGCTGCCATTGCTGTCGCGGTAGGCCTTGTGCGCGACCACCAAGGTCGGCCCGTCGGCGAGCGTCTCGTTACGGCCGAGGTAGTAGCGGAAGACGTGCCGCACGAACACCTGCTCGACACGTTCCGACCGGGCCAATTTCTCCATCAAATCGAACGGCCCCTTCACAGGTCCGTCCAGCTTCGGATCGTCGCTGTCGGTGAGGGTGCCCGTCGTGTCGATGGGAACCGACGTCATCGTCCGCCGACTCAACGGGTTCTTGGCCCGATCCTTGTCGGTCTTCTCCTTGTCCACGACGATCTCCGCCGTCCGATATCGGCCGAAATGGTCGTACTGTTCGAAGGGCAGGCCGAGCGGGTCCATCGACTTGTGGCAGTTCCAGCAGTACGCCTCGCGGGTCACGCGCATACGATCACGCAGCCCGCGGTGCGGTTCGTCCGGCAGCATGGCGTTGACGGTGATGGGCACCTCCAGGATGCGGCCGCCGAGCAGCAGTTCGCGGATCCAGCGGCCGCGGTGGATCGCGTGGTTGTCGAAGTTCGACGACATCGAAATCAACCAACTGGGCTGCGTGAGGATGCCCATCCGCTCCTCGGGGTGCGCGTCGAACGGTTTGCCGGCGAGCCACTCGTCGTAATCGGGCGCGGGGGTGCGGGGCTTCGCAATGAGGACTCGGTTGTCGCGCTGGTGCCACAGGACATCGGCCCAGTGCCTTTCGGGATCAGTCCTCTGCAGGCCATAGATGTCCCGCCACATGCCGTCACTCCCGCCGCCTTGAAACTCAGCTTTCGCCTGTTCGTAGAGCTTTCTCAATTCAGTGTTGAGGTTGGTTTCATCCACGAACTTGCCGTCTTTTGCCGCCCGCTCGGCGTTCCGCTTCTTCTGTTCGAGAAGACCGTCAAGTCGCTTGTGGTACGACGCCGGATAATTGCCCTTCCAGAACGACCGGCGCGTCGTCAACAGCGTCCGCAGCACCTCCCTGTCGGACTCCAGCGCCCACTCGACCAGCCGATCCGTGTCGGAGACGAAACGAGTGGCGTAACCCGACTGGAACTCGCAGCCGCCGTTGTGCGATAGCTGGTATTCGTTCACGGTTGCCGTGCACTTGGCGATGTCGGGTGCGGTCGTGTAGCCGAAGTACTCCTGGAAGAAGCCGAGCAGGCGCGGCTTGGGGATGGCCGGGGCGTTCAGGATGCGTTCGACCTGCTTACGCACCTCTTCGCTGGTCCCGAGCTTCCCCTCGACGGCCGCCTGCCACAGCAGATCGTCCGGCTCCCGGTCGGTCAGCGTGAACGCGATCGCCCGCGCCGTGTGCCGCGGTGCCATCGACCCCCGCCTCGCGTCTCCCTCCGGTCGCTCGATGCGATACAGCACTTCGGGGTGGCACAGCACGGAAATCAGGAACTGCTCTCCAGCCGAGGGCGCGTCCATGGACTGGAGAAGCTTCCCCAGGTTTTCGCTCCGCGCTTTCAACTCGGCCGGGTCGAGCGGCAGGCGCAGCACCACGTCGAACGTCTCGGCGACCGCCGCTTCCAACTGCGCGGGCGTCGCCGCCTTGCCCGCGTTCAGCGCCACCTTCAGGGTCTTGAACGACGGCGAACCGTTGACCTTTCCGACGATCTTCTTGGCGAATACGGCGCAGTTTCGCAGGTGGTGTTCGTATTCCGCCCCGCTGATCCGGTGGAGGGAGGAGTAGTCGGTGAAGTCCCACTTCCGAGCCAGGCCCCACGGCGCCTTGAGCGGCCCTTCACGCGACGAACTCGGCCCCAGTATGTGGTCCAGGCCGAGCGAAAACTGCCCATTGAGTCGGACGAAGAATTGCTTGTAACTCTCGGGGGACAGTCGCCAGACCCGACTGGGCGTGCCCGCTTCGCCCGCCGCCTTGCCGGAGAATAACGCGTCGTGGTCGACCCAGTTGCCCCGGCTCGGGAGGAGTTCCTTGAGCTCATCGAACTTCACGCCGGCAGTCTTCATGCTCGACTTGATCAAGGCGGTCGCGAACTCCCGGTCGGCTGAAGGGGGCTGCTTGCTGTCTTGCGGCGGCATCTGGCCGTTAAAAAGCTGCTCGTAAACTCGCTTCCAGGTCTCCACGTCCCGCGGGGCTTTCGAATCGAGGGAAAGGGTCGACAGGGAGACGTTTCCTTCCGGAGCCTTCTTCCCGTGGCAGCGGACGCAGTGCGCGTCGAGGAACGAGCGAACCGATTTCGCGTCGGCCGCCGGCTCGGCCGCCGCGACCGCCGGGTGCGTCAGTAGTGCCAGGCCCAGAGTGGTGAGTATTGTTTTCATTGTCGTGGCTCCGGGTTTTCCACTACCGATTGAGCAGTTCGGGCAGCGGGGCGTGAACCTCCTTCGCTTCCGACGAACTGGGAGACCGGTTGAACGCGTCGCACGGCTTGCCGACCGCGGTCAGCAGCGTGGCGTACAGGGCGTTGGTCAACGGGTTCGTGCCGTACGCGGTGCCGAACACTTCGCCGCCGCCGTCCCCGCCCGCCCTCTGGGCCTTGACCGGGTACGACACGAACTGCCCCGTCTTCAGTTTGCCGCCGAGATCACCCACGAGCACGATCGGCCAGTTCGCATTCTTCCAGGAGTGCTGCTGATTGGCCGAATCGCTCATGAACACGAGCAGGGTGTTGTCGAGCATCGTGCCGGTTCCTTCCTTCGTCTCCTGCAACTTCGTCAGCATCCGGGCCGCCTGACTGGCGAGGTAGTTGTGGTAGTGCGACAGCGGCTCGAACTTCCGCTTCAACGGCAGGTCCTTGTCCACGCCGCCGTGCCCCAGCCCGTGCCCGTCGCCGGTGCAGATGCCCGAATATTTCCCCATGAGGCCGCCGAGGCCCGAAGAGATCGTCACGACGTTCGTCAGCCCGGCCGCGAGCGCCGCCGCCGCGATGTCGCACTGCGCCGCCGCGACTTCGGTCACCAGCCCCATCTTTTCCGGGAGTTTCGGGGCGTGCTTGTTGAGGGCGCCGTTCTGGTACTGCTCGGAGAGGCGCCCGTTGCGCTTGGAGAGCGACTCGAGCGCTTCGAGGTGGGCTTCCAGCAGGTCCCGCTCCGGCCCCGCGATGTCCGTCTGTAAGCGCTTCACGTCGCCGGTGACGAAGTCGAGCAGGTTCTTCCGGGTCGCGAAGTCGTTCCG